>JAFQFC010000035.1 GCA_017415775.1 Oscillospiraceae bacterium | reverse complement strand
TGTATCCCCCCGGATTTTGCTTACAAATTGCCACCCCCCTTTAGGCAAGGGGGGTACAGAGGAAAAATAAAAAACTCCTGCCCCATGTTGCCATGGGACAGGAGCCAAAAGCTTCTGCGGTACCACCCAAATTGGCGCATTGCGCCCACTTTGCACGCACAACTATGCGCTCCGCCGGGATAACGGCCGCGGCTGCCGTCGATTACTACTCGTCGCCTTTCGCATCGCCCTTGTAAGGCCATTCGCCCTGTCTTCCCCGGCTGCGATCCCACCGCCCGCAGCTCTCTTTGCGCTTCCGTCAGGGTTACTCCTCTTACGCATCGGTTTGAGGTGTTGTTATTGTCTGTAATGTACCACCATTGCCCCCGTTTGTCAACGGTTTTATGTGCTTAAAGCAAACGCTGCTTTTTGGCGATCACTTCGCCGTCCACCTCAATGGTCTGCTTGCCGGTAGGCAGGAAGCGGGTGGCGATCTCATGGCCGTCCACACGGGCCACGATCTCGTAGGAACTCTCGGAAATACCCTCCCATACGCCGTAGAGCCGTCCGTCGATGACCAGTTCCGTCAGGCCGTAGCTGCGGCGCACCTCAATGGTCCGGCCGCCGTACTGCGCCTCCACGATGAGGCGATGCTTGCGCTCCTCCTGGGGCATACCCAGGCATTTGGTATCGGGCTTTTCATTGACGGAAGCATCGTAAAAGGCCGTATCCTCCACCGCTTCTGCAGGCATGTTCATTTCCGCAATCGCCGTTTTTCCCGCCCGGATACCCAGGATCAGCTCCACGATCAGCCAGATGTGGAAGGCGATATCCAACACGAAGGCTATCTCCATAAACATCAGCGCATCCCACACCAGCATCACCGTATCGATGGAAAAAAGTACCAGCGCAGCAATGAGCCAGCCCCGGCGCTTTTTGGAGAAGATCCAGCACAGCAGGTACGGCAGCAGCACCAGCGCCGCAAAGACGCAGCCCAGCACAATGTACAGCGTCAGGCCGCTGTCTTCATAGTAAAGCCGGCCCGACAGCGCCAGCGAATAGGCCAGATAGTCGGAAAATACGAAGTAGGTCAGGCTGCCCACGGCGGCCAGCACCGTGTTGATCACCGTCAGCAGCATCATGCCCAGCAGGCTGCCCCGGGCCCGCTTATACCGCCGCATCGCCAAACTCGAATTGTCAAAATTGTACTTCTTTTTCATGATTTTCCTCCCATTTCTCTCTTTTTTACAAGGCTCGCATATACTCGCTTCTCAGGCCGTAGCCCTCCATGCCCTTGTGGACCCGTGCCAGCAGGGCCTCGCGATCCTCGTTCAGCGCGCCCTTGAGCGTCAGGTAGTTGGAGGCGTGGTTCATGCGAAACACGCTGCCGGGGGAGTCGATGTGGCGCAGGAAGATCTCCGTCTCCCGCAGGATGTCGGGAGAGCGCAGCACCGTAAAACTGCCCTCCCGGACCCACCGCTCCAGCGGCGTGCCGGGCTCCACCATCAGCGTCAGAAGGCCGATGTATTCCGGGTTCATCTCGCTCAGTGCCCGGGCCGTTTCCACGGCGTGCTGCTCCAGCAGCTCCAGGCTGCCAAGGCCGGAGATGGCCGTCACCGACAGGGCGAAGCCGCAGCGCCGGGCCTTCTGTCCCGCCGCCACGATGGCCGCCGCCGTGTGACCCTTGTTCATTTTAGAAAGCACGGCGTCGCAGCCCGATTCCAGACCCATGTACAGCATGGTCAGGCCCTTTTGGCGCAGCAGCCGCAGGTCCTCCTCGCTCTTGGCGTGGAGGCTGCCGGGAGAGGCGTAGCTGGTGACCCGCTCACATTCCGGGAACAGGCCGTAGATCAGATCCAGGATCTGCACCAGATCGGCGGTGCGGCGCATGAGCGCATCGCCGTCGGCCAGAAACACACGCTCCACACGGCGGTACATCTGCCGGGCCATGCGGAAGTCCTCGAAGATCTCCTCCATGGGCCGCATGGAAAAATGCTTGTCGTCGTACATATCGCAGAAGGCGCAGCGGTTGTGGCTGCAGCCGTAGGTCACCTGCACGATGAGGCTGTAGGCCTCACTGGGCGGACGGTAGACCTTTCCTTTGTAGCGCATCTTCATCGCTCCTTTTCCTCTTTCTTGTACTTATTATACGCCATGGCACGGCGTTTGAAAAGAGCATATTTCCCACCGCCGCCTCATACATTGACCCATCAATGAACAGAGGTGGCAAACCATGGAACTTCAACACAGCTACATCCACTGCAACCGTGCCCAGCTCACCGGCACGGTGCAGCAGTCTCCCCAATTCTCCCACACCAACCACGGCCGCACCTTCTGCCGCATGGTGCTGTCGGTGCCCCGTTTAAGCGGCCAGTGCGACCTGCTGCCGGTGCTGCTGCCCCCATCGCTGACGGACGGCCGGACGCTGGAGGAAGGAGACAGCGTCACCGTCACGGGACAGCTGCGCTCGTACAACAACAAAAGTCCCGACGGCCCCCGACTCATCCTCAGTCTGCTGGCCCGGACCGCCACCGCCGCCGTCACGCCCCCCTGCAACCGCATCCTTCTCAGCGGCACCGTCTGCAAAGCGCCCACGCTGCGCCGCACGCCGCTGGGCCGGGAGATCTGCGACGTGATCCTGGCGGTGAACCGCCGCTGTGGCCGGGCGGACTATCTGCCCTGCATCGCCTGGGGCGCCGTGGCCCAGTCCACCGCAGCGCTGCAGGTGGGCGACAGCATGGCGCTGGAGGGCCGTATCCAGAGCCGCACCTACACCAAGGCGCTGCCCGAAGGGCCTCAGGAGCGCACCGCCTACGAGGTGTCGGTGATGCGTCCCCTGGCAGCAGAGGAGCTCTCCTGCGACTTTTTCTGACTTTTTCGCCACGATGCATTGAAAAACCCCGAAAAAAGTGCTACCATTGCAGTACTTAGTATAAGGGGGAGGATGCCCTATGGCCAGCGAAGCCGTCCGACAGCGCCGGATCCGGCGTGACGTGGATATGACGCAGGGCAGCATTTTCAAGCTGCTGCTGCACTTCGCTCTGCCGCTGCTGGCAGGCAACCTGTTCCAGCAGCTGTACAACATGGTGGACACATGGGTGGTGGGCAACTACGTCTCCAACGAGGCCTACTCCGCCGTGGGCACCATGGGTCCCATCATCAATATGCTCATCGGCTTCTTCTCCGGCTTTGCCAGCGGCGCCGGCGTGGTCATCTCCCAGTATTACGGCGCCGGCATGCCCGAGCGGGTACGCAAAGCCGTCCACACCGCCCTTGTGCTGACCTTTGTGCTGGGTCTGGCGCTCACCGGCGTGGGCCTTGCCATGATCCCCACGGTGCTGGGCTTCATCAAGATGCCCGCCGAGGCCATGAACGACGCCACCACCTATCTCGCCGTCTACTTTGCAGGACTGCTCGGCCTGCTGGTGTACAACATGGGCGCCGGCATCCTGCGCGCCGTGGGTGACTCCCGCCGCCCCTTCTATTTTCTGGTGGTCTCCGCCCTGCTGAACATCGCCCTGGACCTGCTGTTCGTCATCAACTTCCGGATGGGCGTGGCCGGCGTGGCATGGGCCACCGTCATTGCCCAGGCCGTCTCGGCGGTGCTGGTGCTGCTCACGCTGATGCGCACCGAGTCGGTGGTGCAGGTGAAGCTGCGCTGGCTGGGTGTGGACTGGGCCATCCTGCGCAAGATCGTGACGCTGGGCTTCCCCGCCGCCATCCAGCTGAGCGTCACCGCCTTTTCCAACATCTTCGTCCAGTCCTACATCAACTTCTTCGGCACCGACTGCATGTCCGGCTGGACCACCTACGCCAAGGTGGATCAGCTGATGTTCCTGCCCATGCAGTCCCTGTCCCTGGCCACCACCACCTTCGTGGGCCAGAATCTGGGCAGCGGCAATGTCAAACGTGCCCGCAAGGGCGTCACCACGGCCCTTTGCATGTCCCTGGGCTGCACCGGCCTTCTGCTGATCCCGGTGATGATCTTTGCCCCCCAGCTCACCGCCTTCTTCAACAGTAAGCCCGAGGTCATCGAGTACGGCACCATGCTGCTGCGGCTCCTCAGCCCCTTCTACCTGCTGTGCTGCTTCAATCAGGTGTACTCCTCGGCCCAGCGCGGCGGCGGCAACAGCCGGGCCCCCATGTTCATCATGCTGGGCAGCTTCGTGCTGTTCCGTCAGATATACCTCTACGTCATGGCCAACTACATCTGCAACGAGATCGTGCCCATCGCCATGGCCTATCCCGCCGGCTGGCTGCTGTGCAGCCTCATCAACGCCATCTACTACTACACCACACCCCTGGACCGCCATGTTGTGGTGGAGCCGGGCCACAAAGGAGAAACCAAATGAAACTCGACCGTGTCCACAACATCGCCTGCATCGCCTCCGCCGTGTTCGTCTGCCTGCCCTTCCTCATGGACAGCCTGATTGCCGACATTCCCCGCTGGGGCTGGCAGGTCATGACCGTGCTGATCGCCCTGTCCTTCGGCACCATGTTCGTCACCTACTTCATGCGCAAGTCCCGTGACTGGGATAAGGAGCACGGCCATCTGCCCCGCCGCAGACGCCGCTGAAGTACCCGGATTTGCCCCAAAATACCGCAGCAGACCCATCTTTTGATGGGTCTGTTTTCTTTTTTTCGTTCACCGCTTCCCCCTGTTTTTTTACCAGTATTTTCCATCCTTTTCCCTCCGTTTCCTCCGTCTGTTCTCTCCCATTTTTTACCATTGGGTTTGCCCATTGTGCCTTCCCACATTCCTGTTAGTTAGCATTGCTAACCACCACTTTTTTCATCCTTTTGCGTCCAGAAGTTGCGCTTTCGGCATTTTTTCCGAAGCACATTTTTTGTCCGTCGTTCCCGTACAAAAAGTTGCCGAAATGTCCTCGTTTCAGGTAAGAACCGATAACCGGCTGCGCAAAAATTAGACAGTTTTCCCGTTTTTGTCCCTTTTTGCTTTTCCATTGTATGATGTTCCAAAAAAAGTCGTAAAATTCCATAGAATTGCTATACAATTTTCGCTTTACATCGACACGCTTTTGGGTATAAAATGGACGACGTATAGGTTACCCTTATTTAATTATACTATTGCCCGGTCCTGCCGGAACCAACCGGGCAACTATAATGGATAAGGGGGGTGGAGCATTTTGCTCCCACCTACAAAATATAGCCGTCAGCCCCGCAAAGAAGGCTGCCCGGAAGCCACGATCCGGACAGGCTGGTTTTTACAGGGCACGGCGGCGTATTCGCAAAGGAGGAAACCACATTGAGAAAGAGAATCCTGTCCCTGTTTATGGCGCTGGTGATGCTCTTCAGCCTCACTACGCCTGCGGCTTGGGCCGCAGAGGGTCCCGAAAGCTCTGACACTACCAACGGTACGTATACCGACGGTGTCTGGGCTCCGGGCGGCACCGGCACTCTGACCCACTATCCCGACGGCCCTGACGGCAACACCACCCTGAACCTGAGCAAGACCGCCAAGGTCGTGTCCGACAACGTGTTTGACATTACCCTGACGGTCCAGGCCAGAACCAAGACCCAGCTGAGCACCAACGCAGCCGCCGTGGTCCTGGTCATCGACACCTCCGGCTCCATGCAGTACTGCGCCGATTGCGGCGGTGACGGCAGGCACGACAGTGACTGCGACCACTACTCCCGGCAGAACAATACTGTCACCACCGCACAGTCCCGCATGCAGGCCGCCAAGAATGCTGCTCTGAGCTTCCTGGAGACCTATGCCGGCACCGACGCCAACGCAGCCCGCTGGCTGTCCATCGTTGACTTCGACGATGACGGCGACGTGGTGCAGGATTGGATCAACGTGGCCGGCGGCGCCGGCAAGAACGGCTATAACACCGCTGTCAGCAAGATCAACGCTCTGGCCCAGGGCGGCGGCACCAATCTGGATGACGGTCTCTATGACGCCAACACCCAGATGGGCAAGACCACCGTCTCCGGCATCACCGCCAAGAGCGTCATCGCCCTGACCGACGGTGCCCCTACCCGCAGCCGCAGTCACGGTAACGGCTACTACGGCAGCGCTGATATCAACAGCGACACCGCCGCCACTGCTGCCACCCTGCGGGGCAACGCTGATCTGTACACCGTCTGCTTCGGCGTGGCCAATGAGGTGACCTACGAAGGCAGCTATGGCCGGCCTGACGGTCCCACCGTCGGCAACTTCCTGCAGAACAGCGTGGCCACCCCCGCTGCCGGCGACACGAAGTATGCCTACAATGCCGACAACACCGCCGAGCTGATGGCCGCCTTCAGGGCCATCACCAACGACATCACCGCCGGTATTGAAAGCAAGACCGTCAACGACCCCATGGGTAAAGACGTGGCTGTTCCCACCCTGCCCTCTGTCCCCGGCGTCACCGGCAGCAGCACTGCCCTGACCTGGGAGCTGCAGGACACCGCCGGTGTGAAGGACGGCGACTACACCGTCTATACCTACTCCCTGACCTACCGCATCGAGCTGGATGCCACCGTGGAAGGCTTTGACGAGAACGCATGGCATCCCGCCAACGGCGTGACCACCCTGGACTGGGGTGAGGGTAAGACCTTCGCCTTCCCCGTTCCCGGCCTGAAGGGCGTCATTCCCGTGTTCACCGTCACCTATGACAAGGGCGCCAACGGCGTGCTGGTGGATGGCGAGGGCAACAACCAGGCCCAGATCACCTATCCCGGCCTGAAGATGCACACCGCCACCCCCGAGGAGCCCACTGTCAAGGCTGCCGACGGTTATTACTTCACCGGCTGGTCCCCCGTCGTGGCTGACACCGTCACCAAGGATGTCACCTACGTGGCCCAGTACGCTCCCAAGACCGTGATCACTGTCACTGCCAACAGCGACAGCAAGGAGTATAACGGCGCTGCCCAGTCCGTTGAAGACTACACCGTGGCCGGTCTGGACGACGGCTATGTCCTCAGCGGCCTCACCGCCACCGTGTCCGGCACCAACGTTGGCACTTACACCAACGCTGTCACCGGCACCCCCGTCATCACCAAGGACGGCGTGGATGTGACCGAGCAGTTCACCGTCAACACCAAGAACGGCACCCTGACCATCACCAAGAAGGCTCTGACCATCACCGCTGACAGCGCCAGCAAGACCTATGACGGTACTCCCCTCACCAAGGATACCTACACCGTCTCCGGTCTGGCTGCAGGCGACAGCGCTGCTTCTGTCACCGTCACCGGTTCCCGGACTGCTGTGGGCACCTCCGACAACGTCCCCTCCGCCGCTGTCATCAAGGACGGCGACGAGGATGTGACCGCCAACTACGACATCACCTATGTCAACGGCAAGCTGACCGTCACTCCCGTGAACGGCATCGTCGTCACCATCAAGGAGAACAGCGGCACCAAGGAGTACAACGGCAGCGTTCAGGAAGTCACCGGCTACGAGGTCGTGTCCATCGAGGGCAGCAGCCTGTACAAGGTGTCTGACTTCGCCTTCTCCGGCACCGCTTCCGTTTCCGGCAAGGACGTGGGCACCTACAACATGGCCCTGACTCCTTCCAACTTCCAGAACATCAACGACAACTTCTCCAACGTCACCTTCGTCATCGTGGACGGCACCCTGACCATCACCAAGAAGGCTGTCACCCTGACCTCCGCCACCGACGCCAAGACCTATGACGGCACTGCCCTCACCAACAGCACCGTCACCGCCGAGGGCTTCGTGGCCGGCGAAGGCGCCACCTACAATGTCACCGGCAGCCAGACCGAGGCAGGCAGCTCTGCCAACGCCTTCACCTACACCCTGAGCGAGGGCACTCTGGCCGGTAACTACGACATTACCAAGGTGGAAGGCACCCTGACCGTCAATCCTCTGGGCGACGTGACCGTTACCATCGTGGGTAATACCGACTCCAAGGTCTACAACGGCGCTGAGCAGAAGGTCATCAACTACAAGGTGACCATCAGCGATTCTCTGTACGAGGAGTCTGACTTCACCTTCTCCGGCGACGCCACCGCCAAGGGTACCGACATCGGCACTTACGCCATGGGTCTGGCCGTCGGTCAGTTCACCAACACCAACCCCAACTTCACCAACGTGAAGTTCAACGTCACCGACGGTAAGCTGGAGATCACTCCCAAGCCCATCACCGTCACCGCCGATGACAAGACCAAGGTCTACGGCACCGACGATCCCGAACTGACCGCCACCGTGGACGGTCTGGTGGACAAGACCGAGATCGAGTACAAGCTGTCCCGCGCCGAGGGCGATGACGTGGGTGAGTACACCATCACCGTCGCCGGCGCTGCCGAGCAGGGCAACTACACCGTGACTTATGTTCCCGGCACCCTGACCATCACCCCCGTCACCGACAAGGTCACCGTTACCATCACCGAGAACAGCGGCGAGGCCAAGTATGACGGCACCGAGAAGACCGTCACCGGCTACAAGGTCACCAGCATCAGCAACGACCTGTACACCGAGGCTGACTTCACCTTCGGCGGCGACGCTACCATCAAGGGTACCGACGCCGGCACCTACAACATGGAGCTGAAGCCCGCTGACTTCACCAACGAGAGCCCCAACTTCACCAACGTGGAGTTCGTCATCGTGGACGGCACTCTGGAGATCGCCAAGCGTGAAGTCACCCTGACCTCCGCTGACGACACCAAGGTCTATGACAGCACCGCTCTGACCAACGACGAGGTCACCGTCTCCGGCGACGGCTTCGTGGCCGGCGAAGGCGCCACCTACGATGTCACCGGTACCCAGACCAACGTGGGCTCTTCTGCCAACGCCTTCACCTACACCCTGAACGAGGGCACCAAGGCTGACAACTATGTCATCACCACCGTGGAAGGCACTCTGGAAGTGACTCCCGTCACCGATGAAGTCATCGTCACCATCACCGAGCACAGCGGCGAGGCCAAGTATGACGGCACCGAGAAGACCGTCACCGGTTACGACGTTGCCATCGACAACGAGCTGTACACCGTGAACGACTTCACCTTCGGCGGCGACGCCACCATCAAGGGCACCGACGCCGGTTCCTACGACATGGAGCTGACCGCTGCGGACTTCACCAACACCAGCATCAACTTCACCAACGTCACCTTCGTCATCGTGGACGGCACTCTGGAGATCGCCAAGCGCAACGTCACCCTGACCTCCGCCGATGATGCCAAGGTCTACGACGGCACTCCTCTGACCAACAATACCGTCACCGTCTCCGGCGATGGCTTCGCTGAGGGCGAAGGCGCTGCCTATGACGTCACCGGCAGCCAGACCGCCAAGGGCGAGAGCAAGAACACCTTCACCTACACCCTGAATGAAGGCACCAAGGCTGACAACTATGTCATCACCACCGTGGAAGGCACTCTGACCGTCACCGCCGCCGGCGAAGTGGTTGTCACCATCACCGAGCACAGCGGCTCCGAGCTGTACGACGGCACCGAAAAGACCGTCACCGGTTACGATGTTGACATCAGCAACGAGCTGTACACCGAGTCCGACTTCACCTTCAACGGCGACGCCACCATCAAGGGCACCGACGCCGGTTCCTACGCCATGGAGCTGAAGGCTGAGGACTTCGTCAACAACAGCACCAACTTCTCCAAGGTCACCTTCGTCATCGTGGACGGCACTCTGGAGATCGCCAAGCGCAACGTCACCCTGACCTCCGCTGACGACGAGAAGGTCTATGACGGCGAGGCTCTGACCAACGATACCGTCACCGTCACCGGCGATGGCTTCGCTGAGGGCGAAGGCGCTGCCTACGATGTCACCGGTACCCGTACCGAAGTGGGCAACACCCCCAACGCCTTCACCTACACCCTCAACGAGGGCACCAAGGCTGAGAACTACAACATCACCAAGGTGGAAGGCACCCTGACCGTGACTCCTCTCACCGATAAGGTCACCGTCACCATCACCGAGAACAGCGGCACCGAGAAGTACGACGGCGCTGAGAAGACTGTCACCGGCTACACCGTGTCCATCGACAACGCTCTGTACACCGAGTCTGACTTCACCTTCTCCGGCACCGACTCCGTCTCCGGCACCGACGCCGGCACCTACAACATGGAGCTGAAGGCTGAGGACTTCCAGAACGTCAGCAAGAACTTCTCCAACGTGGAGTTCGTCATCGTGGACGGCACTCTGGTCATCACCAAGCGCGCTGTCACCCTGACCTCCGCCGACGCTGAGCAGGTTTATAACGGCAACGCCCTGACCAACAGCACCGTTTCCGTCTCCGGCGACGGCTTCGCTGACGGCGAAGGCGCTTCCTACGATGTCACCGGCAGCCAGACCGAGGTGGGCGAGAGCAAGAACGCCTTCACTTACACCCTGAACGAGGGCACCAAGGCTGACAACTACGACATCACCACCGTGGAAGGCACTCTGACCGTGACCCCCGTCACCGACAAGGTCACCGTCACCATCACCGAGCACAGCGGCGAGTACGTCTATGACAGCACCGAGAAGACCGTTTCCGGTTACGATGTTGCCATCAGCAACCCCCTGTACACCGAGGAAGACTTCACCTTCGACGGTAATGACTCCGTCTCCGGCACCGACGTCAACACCTACAACATGGAGCTGACCGATGAGGACTTCGAGAACATCAGCGAGAACTTCGCCAACGTGGAGTTCGTCATCGTGGACGGCACTCTGGTCATCACCAAGAAGCCCGTCACCATCACCGCCGGCTCTGCCACCAAGGTCTATGACGGCACCGAGCTGATCTGCAAGGAATACACCGCAGAGGGCCTGGCCGAGGGCGACACCGTTGACAGCGTTGCCATCACCGGCAGCCAGACCGTTGTGGGCAAGAGCGACAACGTGGCCGATACCGTGATGATCATGGACGGCACCAAGGTCGTCACCAACAACTACGAAGTCACCTACGTCAAGGGCACCCTGGAAGTCACTCCCGTCACCGACGAAGTGGTGGTCACCATCACCGAGCACAGCGGCGAGTACACCTACGACGCCAGCGAGAAGACCGTCACCGGTTACGATGTCACCAGCATCAGCAATGACCTGTACACCGTGGCTGACTTCACCTTCTCCGGCACCGACTCCGTCAGCGGCATCAATGCCGGCACCTACGACATGGAGCTGACCGATGAGGACTTCACCAACATCAGCGAGAACTTCGCCAACGTGAAGTTCGTCATCGTTGACGGTCAGCTGACCATCAACAAGATGGCTCTGACCATCACCGCCGCTTCCGGCACCAAGATCTATGACGGCGACGCTCTGACCGATGCCGGTTATGACAACACCGTTCTGGCTCTGGGTGACACCATCGAGAGCGTCAGCGTTGTCGGTTCTCAGACCGAGGTTGGTTCCTCCGCCAACGTCGCTTCCGACGCCAAGCTCGTCAACGCCGCCGGCGAGGATGTCACCGCCAACTACGACATCACCTACGTCGATGGCACCCTGACCGTCACCAAGAAGGGCGGCATCGTGGTCACCATCACCGAGAACAGCGGCGAGTACACCTACGACGCCACCGAAAAGACCGTCGAGGGCTACACCGTTGCCATCAACAGCACTCTGTACACGGTCGAGGACTTCACCTTCTCTGGTGAGGCCATCGTCAAGGGTACCGACGCCGGCCTGTATCCCATGGAACTGAAGGCCGAGGACTTCGCCAACGTCAACGAGAACTTCGAGGATGTTACCTTCGTCATCGTGGACGGCACCCTGGGCATCAAGGCCCGTCCCATCACCGTGACTGTCAACGGTAACACCGACACCAAGGTCTACAACGGTGCCGAGCAGTCCGTTGAGGGCTACACCGTGGACATCGCCGACGAGCTGTACACCGAGGAAGACATCGCCTTCACCGGCGAGGCCGTTGCCAAGGGTACTGACGTTGGCACCTACGCCATGGGCCTGACCACCGAGCAGTTCGCCAACACCAACGAGAACTTCATCGTTACCTTCGTTGTCAACGATGGTTCTCTGGAGATCACTCCTCTCACCGGCGTGGTGGTCACCATCACCGAGAACAGCGGCGAGTTCGTCTATGACGGCACCGTGAAGACCGTCGAGGGCTACACCGTTGCCACCAGCAGCGAGCTGTACACCGAGGCCGACTTCACCTTCTCCGGCAACGACTCCGTCTCTGGCACCTATGTGGGCGCCTATGACATGGAGCTGAAGGCCGAGGACTTCGCCAACATCAACGACAACTTCGCTGATGTGATCTTCCAGATCGTGGATGGCCAGCTGGTCATCACCCCCGTCCAGACCGCTATCGTCATCACCGCCGACTCCAACGAGAAGGTCTATGACGGCACCGCTCTGACCGACGACGGCTTCACCTACACCCAGGGCGTCCTGATGGCCGGTGATTACATCACCGCCGTTGTGGAAGGCAGCCAGACCGACGTGGGCAGCTCTGCCAACAAGGTCACCTCCTACAAGGTGCTGCGTGACACCGGCGCTGTGGCCCGTGAGATCGTGGATGTCACCGCCAACTACGCCAACATCACCACCGAGGACGGCACCCTGACCGTCACCAAGCGCCCCGTCACCCTGACCTCCGGCTCTGACAGCAAGGTCTACGACGGCACCGCTCTGACCAAGGAAGAAGTCACCGTCACCGGCGACGGCTTCGTGGAAGGCGAAGGCGCTGCGTACAGCCAGTTTGCTTCCATCACCGAGGTGGGCTCCACCAACAACACCTTCACCTACACCCTGACCGAGGGCACCAAGGCTGACAACTACGACATCACCGTGGTGGAGGGCGTCCTGACTGTCAACAAGCATACCGATGCCAAGCTGGAAGCTACCGGCTACACCGGCGTGTATGACGGCCAGCTGCATGACGGCGTCACCGACAAGGCCGTTGTGGGCGGCGTCGAGGGCGACGAGTGGACCTACACCTACAGCATTGACGGCGAGAACTTCACCGCCGAGATGCCTCAGTATCAGGATGTGGGCACCTACACCGTGTACGTCAAGGCTTCCAACCCCAACTATGAGGGCGACGCTCTGACCACCACCGTGCCCGTGGTCATCACTCCCGCCACCATCGTGGTGACTGCTGACGATCACACCATCGCCACCGGCGATCCCGAGCCCGAGCTGACCTATCAGGTGTCCACCCCCGTGGCCACCGAGACGCCTGCCTTTGACGGCATCCTGGTCCGTGAGGAAGGCAACGCCAAGGGCGAGTACGCCATCGAGCAGGGCACTCTGGTCCTGGTTGACGGCGAGGGCTTCAAGGCTTCCAACTATGTCCTCGAGTACGTTCCCGGCACTCTGACCATCCTGCAGCGTGCCATCGACGTGGAAAAGACCGTGGACGTGGAGAAGGCCTTTGTGGGCGACACCATCACTTACACCTTCGTGGTCACCAACACCGGTGAGGTGGATCTGGAGACCGTGGTTCTGGTGGACGAGATGCTGCAGATCGCCGGCGAGATCGGCGCTCTGGCCATCGGCGAGAGCTGGACCGGCACCGCCACCTACGTGGCCGCCGAAGAAGATGTGGGCAAGACCCTGATCAACACCGTGATCGTGGCCGCCGAGGGCGACACCACCGATCAGGATGATTCCGAGGGCACCGTCATCTACGCTCCCGTGCCTCAGACCGGCGACGAGATGCCTCTGGGCCTGCTGAGCGGCGCCATGCTGGTCTCCCTGGCCGGCGTGATCGTTCTGCTGCTGACCCAGCGCAAGAACAAGGCCGATCAGGCTGAGTAATCCACTCCCCTTTTGACCCCGGCGGGGGCGGCAGTACAACTGCCGCCCCCGCTTCTTTTTTATGTATTTATATAGGTATGCCACCGCATTTTTCGTTGACGCTCTCCCCCGGCGGGATGTATAATGATATGGTATACACATAATCCCCGGAAAGGACGGTTTTGCCCTATGCGTGAATAGTGGAAGAAATCCACAGTCTATCAGATCTACCCCCGCAGCTTCTGCGACAGTAACGGCGACGGTATCGGCGATATCCCCGGCATCATTTCCAAGCTGGACGAGCTTGCCGACCTGGGCGTGGACCTCCTCTGGCTCTCCCCTGTCTACGCCTCCCCCAACGAGGACAACGGCTACGACATCAGCGACTACTGCGCCATCCACCCCGACTTTGGCACCATGGACGACATGGACCGCCTCATCGCTGAGGCCAAAAAGCGGGGCATGGGCATCCTCATGGACCTGGTCATCAACCACACCTCCACCGCCCACCCCTGGTTCCAGGCCAGCCGCAACCCGGAAAGCCCCTACCGCAACTACTACTTCTGGCGCAAGGGCGGCAAAAACGGCAAACTCCCCAACAACTGGACCGGCTTTTTCGGCGGCAACTGCTGGGAGTATGACGAGCGCAGCGGCGAATATTATCTCCACCTCTTCGCCCCCCACCAGCCGGATCTGAACTACTACGAACCGAAAGTGCTGGAGGAGATCAAGAAGATCCTCCGCTTCTGGCTGGATAAGGGCATCGCCGGCTTCCGCTGCGACGTGATCAACATTCTTTGGAAGGACTCCCTGGACTCCTCCCCCAAGAAGCTGATCCTCACCGGCTCGGAGCATTACCTCTCCCGGGAGGGCACTCACCAGATCCTGCGTGAGCTGCGTGAGATCTTCGACGAGTATAACGCCTACACCGTGGGCGAAACGGTGTTCGTCTCCACCCAGATGGCCTGGGATCTGTGCGCTCCGGAGCGCAGGGAGCTCCACACCGTGTTCGGCTTCGAGCATATGGAATGCGACCAGACCATCGTCAAGTGGTTCAAAAAGCCCCACAAATGGGGCAAGTTCATGGAGACCCTGGCCCGCTGGCAGAAGGACCTGCCGTGGAACACCATTTATCTGGAAAACCACGACCAGCCCCGCTCCATCCCCCGCTTCGGCTCGGAGAAATACCCCGTGGAGTCGGGCAAGCTGCTGGCCACCCTCCTTTTCACCCTGAAGGGTACGCCCTACGTCTATCAGGGACAGGAGATCGGCATGCTGGACTTCGACTTCACTTCCATGGCTCAGGTGCGGGATGTGGAGTCCATCAACGTCCACGGCCTGCTCAAGTCTTTCCATATCCCCGCCGCTCTGCGCTGGAAGATCATCCGTGCCACCAGCCGTGACAACGCCCGCACGCCCATGCAGTGGTCGGCCCGTCCCGGCGCCGGCTTCACCACCGGCACGCCCTGGCTGGGCATCAACGGCAACCACAAGCGCATCAATGTGGAAAGCCAGAAAAACGATCCCCACTCTCTGCGCAGCTGGTACAAGACCCTCATCGCCCTGCGCAAAGAGAGCGAGACGCTGCTGTGGGGCGAGTTTGAGCTGCTGGCAGCCACCGATACCCTGTGCGCCTACCGCCGCACCTATGACGGCGAAACGCTGACCGTGATCCTCAACTGCTGCGACGCCATGCAGACGGTGGACTACACCGGTGACCTGCTGCTCTCCAGCTACGGCGGCAAGAGCTTCTCGGGCACGCTGCTGCCTTGGGAGGCCGTGATCCTGCGAGGTGAAGAAAATGAGTAAGAGAAACCACTATTGCTTCGGCCTTGGCACCATTGGCCGGGACATGTTCTATACGCTGGAGTCCATGTTCCTCATGACCTACCTCACCGAGGTGCGCCAGCTCAGCGACGCCATGCTGGCGGCGGTGGGCGGTGTGCTGACGGTGCTGCGGATTCTGGACGCCTTCAACGACCCCATCACCGGCATTTTCATCGACAATACCCGCAGCCGCTGGGGCAAATTCAAGCCGTGGATCCTCTGCGGCAGCATCGTGGCCTGCTTCTGCCAGCTGCTGCTCTTCGCCGAGCTTCCCCTCACCGGCACAGCCTACGTGATCCTCTTCGGCATCGCCTACGTGCTGTGGGACATCAGCTTCGGCGTGGACGACATCGCCTACTGGTCGCTGCTGCCGGCCCTGACCACCGATCAGGCCCAGCGTGAGAAGATGGGCGCCTTCGCCCGCATTTGCGCCAACGTGGGCATGTACATCATCGTGGTGGGCGTGATCCCCATCACCGGTGCCATCGGCAGCGCCGTGGGCAGCGAGCAGAAGGGCTGGTTTATCCTCGCCATCGCCGTGTGCGTCATGATGCTGGGCACCCAGCTCATCACCCTCATCGGCGTGAAGGAGGACCGCAGCCATTATAAGGACGAGGAGCGCACCACCCTGCGGGACTTCGTCCGGGTCATCTTCGGCAACGACCAGCTGCTGTGGACCACCATCAGTATGATCCTCTTCATGGTGGGCTACTCTACCACCACCAGCTTCGGCACCTACTTCTTCATCTACGCCTACGGTGACGAGAGTATGTACTCCGTGTTCGCCGGCGTGCTGGGTGTCAGCCAGCTGACGGCCCTGGCCCTGTTCCCCAAATTCGCCGCAAAATTCAACCGCAAAAAGCTCTACTCCATCGCCACGGTGCTGGTGGTGGTGGGCTACATCGTGTTCTTCTTCGCCCCCATGCACATGCTGCCCATCGGCATTGCCGGCGTGCTGCTGTTCATCGGTCAGGCCTTCATCCAGACCCTGATGCTCATGTTCCTGGCCGACACCATCGAGTACGGCCAGTGGAAGATGGGCCGCCGCAACGAGTCCATCACCTTCTCCGTCCAGCCCCTCATCAACAAGCTGGGCAGCGCCATCGCCACCGGCGTGGTGACGGTGACCCTCATCATCTCCGGCATCAATCAGGCCGCCGACGCCTCGCAGGTGACGGCCCAGGGCCTTCTCATCATGAAGATGGCTATGATGATCTTCCCCCTCGTCGCCATCGTCATCGGCTATGTGATCTACCTGAAGAAGTATAGGATCGACGCCAAGCTTTACGGTGAGATCATCGCCGATCTCACGGCCAGAGGTGACCTGAAATGAGCAGTAAGTGCGAAAGCTGTAACTTTTTCGTCTATGATGAGCTGTACGACGACTACGTCTGCGACATGGACTTAGACGAGGACGAGATGATCCGCTTCCTCTCCAGCCACACGGATTCCTGCCCCTACTGGCGCCCCGGCGACGAATACATCACCGCAAGAAAGCAATAAAAAAAGGAGACAACACGCATGTGTTGTCTCCTTTTTCACCCCCCTTGCCTAAAGGGGGGTGGCATTTGCAACGCAAATGACGGGGGGATAACCGTTGCACAGCCGGTGGCGGTGTGATAAGATGTCGATAAGGCAACGTACCGCACCTGTGAAGGCAGCAGACGGTCTCTTAGACAAACTTGAATTTGGTGGAGGGGAGAATGATGCACATTTTTCAAAACACATTAAATACCCGCCCCATTATTGAAAACAGTTTTAAGTATATTCGAAGCGATGTTCCAACCGAGATTACCGAAGAGGAAAAGGATTGGTTATTGACCAACAATGTAACTACGATTGTCGACCTCAGAACAGACGAGGAACGAGTGAGAAAACATTGTCCGTTAATAGACGATAATCGCTTCTCTTATTATGTTTTTACTCTTGCAGGAGGAGATAAAGTACCAACCAGTACCGATGATGTGTCAAAGTCTTACATCGCTATGGTGGATGCGAAATTTGATGCAATGATTGAGTTTCTGCTAAACGAAAAATCCAATGTGCTCTATTTCTGTAATGCAGGAAAAGACAGGACAGGTGTTGTTTCCGCTGTTTTGCTATATAAGTTGGGAATGTCACCCGAATACATTGTTAACGACTATTTGAAAACCAAGTTCAATTTGGAAACATTATTAAATGAATTTGCAAGACAGAACCCCACAATAGATATCGATGTTATTACACCCCATAAACGATACATTGAGGAATTTCTAAAATGGTATATCGATAGAGTAAAACAGTAAGACAAATTCCAATTTGTCTTACAAACGCCCACAATAAAAAGCCTGCCGCAGCTGCGGCAGGCTTTTTTCATAACGATTCCGTTTCTTCACGCAATGCGCCGGCCCTTGAACACCATGGCCCGGACGGAGAGATCCTTCTCGTCCAGCAGGATAAAGCTGGCGTCCTTACCCTCGTCCAGCGTGCCGCAGCGGTCATCGATACCGATGGCCTGTGCCGGATTCAGCGTGCAGGCCCGCACGGCGTCGTGGAGGGGGATGTCAAACTGCACGGCCTGCCGCAGGCAGCCCATCAGGCTGGTGACAGAACCGGCCAGCGTCTCGGGATGGCCCACGATGGTGGCACGGTTGCCGTGGACCTCGATCTCCTGACCGCCGAAGGGATACACGCCGTCGGGCATACCGGCAGCACGAAGGGAGTCGGAGATCAGCACCATGCGCTCAGCACCGAACAGACGGAAGGCCAGACGCACCATAGCGCCGTGGATATGCACGCCGTCGCAGATCAGCTCGGCCCGGACACCGGGGGTATCGAAGGCGGCGCCGATGACGGCGGGGGCACGGTGGTGCAGGCTGGGCATACCGTTATAGAGATGGGTGGCGTGGGATGCGCCGCAGCGGAAGGCCTCCATGGCGGTGTCGTAGTCCGCCGTGGTGTGGCCCACGGACACGGTGATGCCCATTTCCTTGGCACTGCGGATGAATTCCATAGCGCCCGGCTCCTCGGGAGCCACCGTCACCAGACGGACAGCGCCCTGAGCGGCCTCCTGGAGACGTGCCAGCATAGCGGCGTCGGGTGCATGGAGGTAGTCGGCGTTCTGGGCGCCCTTTTTGGCCATGGACAGGAAGGGGCCCTCCAGATGGAGACCCACCACCTCCGCACCGCCACGGTTTTCACGGCGGTGGGCAGCGGTATTTTCACAGATGGCACGCAGCTGGTCCTCGGGCAGGGTCATGCCTGCCGGGCAGATGTACATCACGCCCTGGCTCAGCTCAAAGTCGGCAATGCGCTGCAGACCCTCGGCGGTGGCGTCGCTGAAATCCTCGCCCACGGCGCCGTGGAAGTGGACGTCCACCAGACCGGGGATCACGTAGCCCCCGGCGGCGTCGATCACCTCACCGTCGCCGGCGGCGGCGATCAGGCTGCCGTCGGTGCAGAGGTCACGCTGCACAAAGCCCTGCTCCGGGTCAAACACCCGGCCGTTGATCACTTTCATGCGGGTACCTCCCGTCTTACTTCATCTCCGGCAGGCTGGCAGCAGCCATGGACTGGCCCACGCGGCGGAACTTCTCGTCGGGCAGCGTCAGCTGGATCTTGTCGGCGTACTCGGGGTACTCCTCGTCCAGCACCTTGCGGCAGGTGCTCAGCAGCAGATCGCCGCCCTTACCGCTCATGACACGGCCCAGCAGCAGCACGTACTTGAAGCCATAATGCTCGAAGTAGTAAGCCAGGGTGTGGCCCAGATAGCAGCCGATGGACTCGTACACCTGAGCGGCACGGGGATCATCCTGCTCCATCAGCTTCTGGGTGACCTTCAGCTTCTCGGCGGGGGAAGCGCTCTCGTCCAGCTCGATACCGGCACGGGGTGCCAGCTTGTTCACGCCGTCCTGGCAGAAGTACTTCACGCCGCAGCCGATGTCGCCGGACCACTCGTCACGCATGGCGTCGGGGTTGGCGTCCACGGGGACGAAGGCCAGCTCGTTGAGCCAGCCGGTGATGCAGCCGTCAGCGTTGACGTAGCCCACGGCCTCGCTGGTGCCCATGGCGATGCCCAGCACGTTGTTGTCGTTCAGGCTCATGGTGCCGGCCAGAGCGGACACGTCGCCGTCGTTGGCCACGGCGTAGGGCACATCGCCGAAGGTATCGGTGATGGCACGGATGAAGATGTTCTTCACCTTCTCCTCATACAGCTCCTTGGGCACCTTCAGGAACAAAGAGGCGCTCATGGTGCGGTCGTTGATATAGATACCGGCGGAGCTGACGCCCACGGCATCCACACGGGGCATGTAGGAGGCGGCCTTCTTCAGGGCCTCCACGATGCCGGCATAGTGATAGTCGGGATCGGGATTGATCTTGGGCAGCCACACCACTTCCTCGGAGAACACGGTCTCGCCGTCGATGACGGCAGACACCTTGCGGTCGGAGCCGCCGGCGTCAAAGCCGATGCGGCAGCCTTCCAGATGACCGCCCATGGGCTTGGGGCAGTCACGGCTCTCGGGTACGGCGTCGGTCAGCACGATCTCGAAGGGCTTTTCAAAGATATTGGCCATGAAGTCCCAGTCGAACTCACGCTCGCCGCCCTTGCAGTACACGCTGCACAGGTAGTCGTAGATATCTTTGTCGTCCACATAGATCTTGTAGCCGCCCTTCATCCACAGAGCGGTCTTCACCAGACGGTCGATGTAGTAGCGGTCAGCCTCGGCCATCTCGGGCGTGCCGTGGATCATGGTGTGGGTGGTGGCCACCTGACCGTTGGCACGCTCCACCGCCACGGTCACCGGCTTGGAAGCGCCCTTGAGGAATGCCCGGTTAAAGGGCAGCATGGGCATGAAGCCGGGGTCCAGCACCGGCACATTCTTCAGTTCCACAGAAATACCAAATCGTTCCATTGTTGTCCTCCTGTATCATTAAAAATAATTGTTGTTATCGTTTCCCCGCCCGGCGCAGGATGGCCTGAGCCAATTCCTGCAGGCGTGGGTAGGCATACTCCAGAAAGCCACGGTAGGCGTCACAGAAGCAGTTGCGTCCTGTGTCGTCGGTGCGGTTGCGGCGGCAGCCGTTGCGGCACAGCATCAGCCAGCGGCAGCTGCGGCACTCCTCGCTCAGGCGGGCCGACTGGGCGATAAAGCCACTCTCCCGCCGCACCGTTTCCATTTCGGCAAAGGTGTTGTGATGGACGTCTCCCAGCTTCCAGCGATCCAATGCGTAGAAGTCGCAGGGATACACGCTGCCGTCGGCCTCAATGACCCACTGGGCCTGGCACACGCCCCGCAGGCTGCAGCTCTCCGGCTGCTGGCCCGTCAGGATCATCAGCAGATTTTCGAAGTAGCGGTTGTAGACGTACCGCCCGGCGCTGACATCCCGGTACCATTCGTCGAACATGGTCTTGAGAAAGACCTCGTACCGCTCCGGCGTCAGGGAGTATTCGTTCCCGCCCGGCGTTTCACCGATGGGGTCAAGACACTCGATGTACTGCTGGTAGCCCAGGTCCTCTTTTTTAAAGAAGTTGTACACCTGCCCGGCCCGCCGTGCGTTGGCAGCAGACACCACCGTCAGCACATTGAAATCCACCTGATGCTTTTTCAGCAGGGCGATGGACGCCATCACCCGCCGGAAGGTCCCCTTCCCCTCGGCGTCCAGCCGATAGCGGTCGTGGATCTCCCTGGGACCGTCCAGAGAAATGCCCACCAGCACCTTGTGCTCGTGGAGCCAGCGGCACCAGTCCTCGTCCAGGGCGTAGCCGTTGGTCTGGATGGTGTAACCGATCTGCAGCCCACGGGCCTTGGGGTGGTTTTCGGCATAGTCGGAGAGCTTCCGGAAATAGTCCAGTCCCGCCAGGGTAGGCTCGCCGCCCTGAAAGGAGAAGGTGCAGCCTCCCTCGGCATAGTCCAGAGCCTTGTCCACCATGGTGCGCATGGTTTCCTCCGTCATGCGGCCCCGCAGCGCCACCTCCCGGTTCTGGGTCTCATCCACATAAAAGCAGTACCGGCAGCGCATATTGCAGCTTCCGGACGCCGGCTTGATCAGCAGGCTCAGCGGCGGCATGAGACCCCTCCTTCCCTGCCCATGGCAGTGCATAATTCTTCTTCTATCATTTTAACCGATTCCCCCACAAAAAGCAAGGACATTTCTGTCACGTCCCTTCTTCCATTGACATATCTTACAATTTGTGCTATCTTAGTATTAGTAATTTTATGCGCTTTACGGAAACGTTTCCAGTAAGGCCGGAAAGGAATGAACGACATGGCAAAGCGTAAAAATGTGCTTCTGATCCTGGCCGATCAGCAGCGCATGGATACCATCAGCGCCTATGGTCTCAACTCCATCTGCAAGACGCCCCACATTGACCAGCTGGCCGCTGAGGGCATGAAGTTCACCAACGCCTACACCCCCTCCGCCATCTGTGCCCCTGCCCGGGCCAGCGTGATGACGGGTCTGTATCCCCACAAGCACGGCGTGGTGGACAACTTCACCTGCATCCATGAGGACATCCCTCTGCTGGGTGAGTGCATGCACGAGGCCGGCTACTACTGCGGCTACGCAGGCAAGTGGCACGTGACCCCCGACAAGGCTCCCGAGGAATGCGGTTTCGACGAGGGCAAGCCCTTCATGGGCTACGGTTTCCCCGGCAGCCAGGTATTCCCCAGCCTGATCTTCAACCAGCCGCCGGACAACGAGCCCAACTACTATGAGCTCTACCTCAAGGAGCAGGGCTTTGAAGGCGTGGACGTGTCCCACGGCTTCCTGGGCGACAACCCCGCCCTGCAGATCCAGGAGATGTTCTGCAAGCATGAAGGCCCCGTGGAGAGCACCATCGAATATTTCGTGGCCCACGAGACCAACCGCCTCATCGACCAGGCCAAGGAAGAGGATAAGCCCTTCTTCATCTGGGCCAACTTCTGGGGCCCCCATTCCCCCAGCATCGTCCCCGAGCCCTACTACTCCATGTACAACCCCGACGACATCCCCGAGCATCCCAGCTACTGCGACGACCTGCTGGATAAGCCTTACGGCTATTACCTCAGCGAGAAGATGTGGGGTCTGGGCAACTACGGCTGGAAGGGCTTCCAGGAGATCGCCGCCCGCTACTACGGCCACTGCACCATGATCGACGACATGGTGGGTATGATCGTGGATAAGCTGAAGGCCGAGGGTCTGTACGAGGACACCATCATCATCTACTCCGCCGACCACGGCGACTGCCTGGGCGCTCACAAGCTCATCGAAAAGGGTGCTTTCACCTTTGACGAGATCTACCATATCCCCATGGTGGTCAAGGGCGCCGGCACCAAGGATAACGACAGCTTCGTGTACCTGCACGAGATGATGCCCACCATTCTGGACATCGCCGGCGTCCAGCCTCCCAAGGCTGTGGACGGTGAAAGCGTCCTGCCCCTGATGATGGGCGAGCAGGAGAGCAACGGCCGTACCGAGGTGTTCTGTGAGTACCACAACCACTTCTACACCCACCGCCAGCGCATGGTCCGTGACCTGGACTATCAGCTCACCTTCAACGAGAGCGAGCGCGGCGAGCTGTACGACCTGAAGAAGGATCCCTATCAGTTGAAGAACGTGTGCTATGATCCGGCCTATGCCGATGTAAAGAAAAAGTACATGGACATTCTGTCCCGGTATCTGAAGGAGCTGGGCGACCCGGCAAGCACCTGGTTCCACCGTATCAAGGAATTCTATTAAAAAAAGGCGGAGATAGATTATGCTGAACAAGAAAAAGAGTTTCATTGACAAGATCCCCAATTGGGGCTGGCTGTGCATCAGCCTTGCCACGGCCATCCTGCTGTGGTACTTCCTGAGCGTCAACGAGAGAACTGCCCGCGTCTTCCCCTTCATCGACAAGATGGTTGTGGCTTTCAAGACCGTCACCGAGCGTGAGATCCTGTGGGCCGACATCAAGAGCAGTATGATCTCCGTGCTGCTGGGCTTCCTCTTCGGTTTCCTCTCCAGCGTTCCCGTGGCCTTCCTGATGGCCTGGTACCGCCCCGTGCGCTACATTCTGGAGCCCTGGATCCAGTTCATCCGCAACATTCCCCCTCTGGCCTACGTGCCTCTGGTGGTTATCGCCGTGGGCGTGGGCCGTGTCCCTCAGGTCATCGTGATCTGGATCGCCACCTTCCTGACCATGACCATCACCATCTATCAGGGCGTGCGCAACGTGGATGAGACCCTCATCAAGGCCGCCCGTGTGCTGGGCGCCAAGGACAGTGATCTCTTCATCAAGGTCATCTTCCCCGCCACCACCCCCTTCATCCTGACTGCTGTGCGTCTGGGCTCTTCCGTGGCTCTGACCACCCTGATCGCCGCTGAGTCCACCGGCGCTTTCGCAGGCCTGGGCATGCGTATCCGTTCTTTCAACAACAGCTACGAAGTGGAGCCCATGCTCCTGTACATCATCCTGATCGGCATCATCGGCATCACCATTGAGAAGATCATCAAGTTCCTGGAAAAGAAGCTGACCGGCTGGCAGGAAACCAGAGAAGTGTAAGCGGAGGGTAAGTACATATGGAAAGAAATGTGAAGGTCAAAATCGACCATGTGGAAAAGATCTACGACGGCCGCCAGGGCAAAATGATCGCCCTGAACGGTGTGGATCTGGATATCTATGAAAACGAGTTCATCTGCGTCGTCGGCCCCTCCGGCTGCGGTAAGTCCACCCTGCTGAACATCATCGCCGGCCTGCTGGAGCCCACCAGCGGTGCCGTGTATGTGGACGGCAAGAAGGTGGAAGGCACCGGTACCGAGCGCGGCGTGGTGTTCCAGCAGTACGCCCTGTTCCCCTGGCTGACGGTGAAGAAGAACGTCATGTTCGGTCTGAAGCTCAAGGGTATGCCCGAGGCCGAGGCCGAAGAGATCGCCATGAAGTACATCAAGATGGTGCAGCTGGAAGATTTCGTGGACGCCTATCCCAAGGAGCTGTCCGGCGGTATGAAGCAGCGTGTGGCCATCGCCCGTGCCTATGCCGTGCAGCCCGAAGTGCTGCTGATGGATGAGCCTTTCGGCGCTCTGGATGCCCAGACCCGTACCCAGCTGCAGGCTGAGCTGATCCAGACCTGGCAGGAAGAGAAGAAGACCTGCTTCTTCATCACCCACGACGTGGAAGAGGCCATCATTCTGGGCACCAAGGTCATCGTCATGAGCGCCCGTCCCGGCCGCATCAAGACC
The DNA here is from genome assembly GCA_017415775.1 of Oscillospiraceae bacterium. Lineage (GTDB taxonomy): Bacteria > Bacillota > Clostridia > Oscillospirales > Oscillospiraceae > Vescimonas. The sequence goes on along the minus strand of JAFQFC010000035.1, from coordinate 11,273 downwards.
ATCATCGACATCAACCTGCCCTATCCCCGCACCCAGGATCTGAAGATGACCAAGGAATTCCTGGATCTGAAGGCTCAGATCTGGGGCGAGGTCTACCAGGAGTACCTGGAAGTCCGTAAGTAATCATTTTTATCAGACCATAATGGGCAAAAGCCCAATGGATATATCAAGGAGGAATAACATGAAAAGAATCATCGCACTGATCATGGCCGTGGTCATGATCCTGTCCCTGGCCGCTTGCGGCGAGAAGGCTCCCGTCGACAATGGCGGCGACGAGAAGGAGACCATCAAGCTGAACATCGGCTACATGCCCAACTATGGCTCCCTGTGGTCCGTGACCACTGCCATGGAGAAGGGCTATTTCGAGGAAGCCGGCATCGAAGTCACTCTGTGGGAGTTTGCTGATGGCCCCACCATCATCAACGCCATGGAATCCGGCACCATCGATATGGGCTACATTGGCCACGGCGCTCACAAGCTGTGCATCCAGGGCAAGGCCAAGATCTTCGCTCTGTCCCACATCTCCAACGGTGACGCTGTCATCGGCGGTCCCAACGTCAAGACTCTGGAAGACCTGAAGGGCAAGACCGTTGGTTACTCCGGCGGTACCTCCAGCGAGGACATCCTGAAGAACGCTCTGGCCAAGGCCGGCCTGACCATGGCCGACATCACCGCCATGGATATGGATGCTTCCGGTCTGACCACCGCTGCTCTGTCCGGCTCTCTGGACGCTGTGGCTTGCTGGTCCCCCAACAGCCTGAAGATCATGGACGAGTGGACCGGCTGCACCAAGCTGGCTGACAACGTTATGTTCGCCGACACCAGCGTCTCCCTGGCTTCCTGGATCGTTCTGGACAAGTATGCCGGCGAGAACGCCGACAAGGTCCTGGCTTTCACCAAGGCTCTGTACAAGGCTATGGACTACGCTGCCGATGGCAACTATGAGGAAGTCGCCGGCTACGTCGCCAACCAGACCAAGACCGACAAGGAAGGCGTGTTCGCTCAGCGCGGCGATGCCGACTGGCTGACCGGTAAGGAAGTTGCTGCCGGTGCCGCTGACGGTACTGTCGAGGCTTACTACAAGACCCAGCAGGATGGCTTCCTGGCCGCCGGTGCTGTCACCGAGGCTGTGCCCGTTGCCAACTATGTCATGCTGCAGAACATGATCGACGCCGCCAAGTAATCGTACATCAACAAAAAAGTACCCGCAGAGATCTGCGGGTACTTTTTTTATGCACTTTTTAGCAGTAGCGGAAGAAGTTGTAGCAGCAGATGGCCATGATGACGGCCATCAGGCCGATGAACAGCTTGCCGACGGTGTCGCTGTCGATCTTCTTGTTGATCTTGCGGCCCACCACGCCGCCCAGGATACCGCAGCACACCATGGCCGCAAACAGCAGCACCGGGAACTCCGGCACCTTGCCCCCGATCACCGTAAAGAGGAAGCTGGCCAGCTGGGAGAAGAGGATGATGTACAGGGAGTTCTGGGCCGCCACCTTGGTCTCCATGGAGAAGAAGAAGTACAGCACCACCAGATTGATGGGGCCGCCGCCGATGCCCAGGAAGGAGGACATGACGCCCAGGGAAAGGCCAATCAGCACGCAGGCCAGGGGATTGGTGACGCTGATGGTGCGGATGCGGCTTTTGTTGATGGTGTAGAGCATGGTACCCAGCGTCACGAGGAACAACGCCGCCGCCTGCACGGCGCCCACCGTGTCGGCATTTTCAAACATTGCCTTCACGCTGTCGAAGAGCTGCTTGCCCAACAGGCCGCCCACCGCTGCGCCGATGCCGAGATACGTGCTCACACCCTTCTCGATCACCGACTCCTTGGCCAAAGTCGCCTTCACCACCGAGTAGGTGGTCATGGCCAGCACGATGCAGCCGGACATAAAGCTGATGGTGCTGACGGAATAGAGCCCGAAGGCATCCAGCACCGGTTTGATGATCACGCCGCCGCCGATACCGCAGATGCAGCCGATCACCGAGGCCAGAAAGGCCACCAGAACAAAAATAATACTTGTCACAGAGATTTCTCCTATCGCTTGTTTTTCTATCCGCTTGTCATTATATGTTGTTTTTCCCGGAAAGGCAAGGGAAAAAGCGATTGTGCATTGCATTTCTGCCGCATTCATATTATAATGTATGGGTAAAATTTTGCGCTGCGTTTTTGCCGTCATCGGCGGCAGCGCATGTTGGAGGTCTCTATGAACCAGCCTACCCTTGTCATCATGGCTGCCGGTATGGGCAGCCGTTTCGGCGGCCCCAAGCAGATCACTCCCGTGGATCCCCAGGGCCATATCATCATCGACTTTTCCCTTTTCGACGCATGGCGTGCCGGCTTCCGCCGGGTCGCCTTCATCATCAAGCCGGAGATGGAGGCAGATTTCCGCCAGGCCATCGGCAGCCGTGTCGAGAAGTTTTTTGAAGTGCTGTATGTCCACCAGACGCTGGACGTGCTGCCGGAGGGCTATACCGTTCCCGAGGGCCGCATGAAGCCCTGGGGTACCGGCCACGCCATCGCCTGCTGCCGCGGCTTCATCGACGGCCCCTTTGCCGTCATCAACGCCGACGACTTCTACGGCCCCACTGCCTTCTCCACCGTGTACGACTTCCTCACCGCCAATACCGATGAGAGCGCCTACGCCATGGTGGGCTACCGCCTGCGCAACACCGTCACCGAACACGGCAGCGTGGCCCGCGGCGTGTGCCAGGTGGAAAACGGCAAGCTGACCGCCATCAACGAGCGCACCAAAATCTTCAAAAAGGGCAGCGACGCCGTCTATACCGAGGACGGCGAGACTTTTGTGGACATCAGCGGCGAGAGCATCGTGTCCATGAACCTGTGGGGCTTCACCCGCTCCTTTATCGACCAGCTCTGGGCCCGCTTCCCCGCTTTTCTGGACAAGAGCCTGCCCGTCAACCCCCTGAAGTGCGAGTATTTCCTGCCCTTCGTGGTGGATGAGCAGATCAGCGACGGCAGCGCCACCGTGTCCGTCCTCCCCTGCGAGGAGACCTGGTACGGCGTCACCTACCGTGAGGATCTCCAGAGCGTACAGCAGGCCATTGCCGACATGAAGGCAAAGGGCATCTACAAGGAGGAACTGTGGGCATGAACCATTCTATCCAACAGGACGCCCTGCTGCATACCCTGCGCAGCTTTGCGCTGGACGGCGAGGTCGCATCCTGCATCCCCTACGGCGGCGGACACATCAACTCCACCCATCTGGTAACGGACTGCACCGGCACTCGCTACATCCTGCAGCGGATCAACGATCACGTGTTCCGTGACGTGGATGCGCTGATGGACAACATCTGCATGGTCACCGACTACCTGCACCGTGACGGCTGCGAGGAGGGCACGCTGACCTTCATCCCCACCCGGGACGGCAGCTACTATACGCAAAACGAATACGGCTACTGGCGCATGTACCGCTTTGTGGAGGACTCCATCTGCCTGCAGGCCCCGGAATCCGACCAGGATTTCTACGAAAGCGCCGTGGCCTTCGGCCGCTTTCAGCAGGCTCTGAAGGACTTCCCCGTGGAGAAGCTCCACACCACCATCCCCAACTTCCACAATACGCCCGACCGCTACCGCCTCTTCCGTGAGGCCATCGCCCGGGACCCCATGGGCCGTGTTCGGGAGGTGCAGCCGGAGATCGACTTCATCCTGTCCCACGAGGAGACGGTCTGCCGCCCCCAGCACATGCTGGAGGAGGGTCAGCTGCCCCAGCGTGTGACCCATAACGATACCAAGCTGAACAATGTGCTGCTGGACGCCGAGAATCATAAGGCCCTGTGCGTCATCGATCTGGACACGGTGATGCCCGGCCTGAGCATCTTCGATTTCGGCGACTCCATCCGTTTCGGCGCTTCCACCGCCGACGAGGATGAGCGGGATCTGAGCAAGGTCACCATGAGTCTGGACCGTTTCCGGGCCTTTACCCGGGGCTTCGTCCGCTCCTGTCCCGGTCTCACCGAGACGGAGCTTGCAATGCTCAGCGACGGCGCCCGCACCATTACGCTGGAGTGCGGTATGCGCTTCCTCACCGATTATATTGACGGCGACCACTATTTTGCCACCCAGCGGGAGGGCCAGAATCTGGACCGCTGCCGCACCCAGCTGAAGCTGGTGTACGACATGGAGCGCAAGTGGGAGGATATGCAGCGCATCGTCAGGGAGGAACAGCAATGAAAGTTCTTGTCACCGGCGGTGCCGGCTATATCGGCAGCCACACCTGCGTGGCGCTGATCGAGGCCGGCCACCAGCCCATTGCACTGGATAACCTGTGCAATTCCAACCCCGAAAGCCTGCGCCGTGTGGCCGTTATCACCGGCTGCGAAGTCCCCTTCATCCAGGGCGATGTGTGCGACGAAGCGGTGCTGGAGCAGGTCTTTGCCGCCCACAGCGACATCGGCTGCGTCATCCACTTCGCCGGCTTGAAGGCCGTGGGCGAAAGCGTGGCAAAGCCGCTGGATTACTACCGCAACAATCTCCTTTCCACCATGTCTCTGGTCCGTGTCATGGGCCGCCATGGCGTGAAGAAGATCATCTTCTCCTCTTCTGCCACCGTCTACGCCGCCGACAACGAAATGCCCCTGCGGGAGGATTCCAAAACCGGCAGCTGCACCAACCCCTACGGCTGGAGCAAGTACATGTGCGAGCAGATCCTGCGGGACGTGGCCAAGGCCGACAGCGCCTGGTCCGTGGTGCTGCTGCGGTACTTCAACCCCGTGGGCGCCCATCCCAGCGGCCTCATGGGCGAGCATCCCAACGGCATCCCCAGCAATCTGATGCCCTTCATCTCCCAGACCGCCGTGGGCAAGCGGGAGAAGCTGAGCATTTTCGGCAACGACTACGACACCCCCGACGGCACCGGCGTCCGGGACTATATCCATGTGGTGGATCTGGCCCGCGGCCATGTGGCTGCCGTGGATCATCTGCTGCGGCACAGCGGCGAAGCCGTGTTCAATCTGGGCACCGGCCGGGGCTGCAGCGTGCTGGAGCTGGTCCACGCCTTTGAAGAGGCCAACGGCGTTACCGTGCCTTATACCATTGCACCTCGCCGCAGCGGCGATCTGGCCACCTGCTATGCCGACCCCACCAAGAGCCACACAGAGCTGGGCTGGCAGGCCCAATACGACCGGGTGGATATGTGCCGTGACACCTGGAACTGGCAGCGCAAAAACCCCAACGGGTACGACGAATAAACCATCCAAACATCTATAGGAGGTAATTGTATGCATCATGTCAATCTGATCATTGCCAAGGATCCCGCCGAGGCCGGCCGCCTGGCCGCCGACATCTTCCAGGAGCTCATCAACGCCAAGCCCGACTGCGTGCTGGGTCTGGCCACCGGCTCCACCCCCCTGCCCCTGTACCGTGAGCTGATCCAGCGTGAAAAGGACGGCAAGCTCAGCTTCGCCAAGGTCCGCAGCGCCAATCTGGACGAGTATAAGGGCCTCAGCGGCGACCATCCCCAGAGCTACCGCTACTTCATGAACGAGAATCTCTTCAACCACATCTCCATCGACCCCGCCAACACCATGGTCCCCAGCGGTCTGGTGGAGGATGCTGACGCCATGTGCGCCGCTTACGAGGCCGCCATCGAGGCTATGGGCGGCATCGATATCCAGCTGCTGGGCATCGGCCACGACGGTCACATCGGCTTCAACGAGCCCTGCGACCACTTCCCCGCCGCCACCCATGAGGTGGAGCTGGAGGAGATCACCCGTCAGGCCAACAAGCGCTTCTTCAACTCCATCGACGAGGTGCCCACCGCCGCCTACACCATGGGCTGCGGCACCGTGATGGCCGCCCGCAAGGTGCTGCTGATCGCCACCGGCAAGGACAAGGCCGAGATCGTCAAGCAGTCCTTCTTCGGCCCCGTGACGCCCATGGTCCCCGCCTCCATCCTGCAGTTCCATCCCGACTGCACCGTCATCGTGGATGAGGCTGCCGCCAGCGCCCTGAAGTAATGCGCAGCTATACCATCACGCCGCTTCGTACGCCCCGCCTGGTCTGGGAGGAGATCCCGGCCCTGCAGGTGGACAATGTCCAGTGGCTGCCGGATACCGGCGTGCGGATGCAGCAGCAGATGTGCTGCGACGCCAACTTCCTCTATGTCCGCCAGCAGGCCTGGGAGCAGAACCTCCGGGCCCAGCATACCGGGTATTTGCAGCAGGTCTGCGAGGACAGCTGCATGGAGTTCTTCTTCACCCCCGGCAAAGACGGCCGCTACTTCAATCTGGAGATCAACCCCAACGGCAGCATCCGTCTGGGCTTCGGTCCTGCAGGCGGCCCACGGACGCAGCTGGTGCTGCCGAACATGGAGCAGTTCTTCAGCGTGGAAGCCCAGCGCACCGAGGACGGCTGGACGCTGACTTATGCCATCCCCCTGACGTTTATCCAGATCTTCTATCCCGACTTTTGCTTCCGCCCCGGCACGGTGCTGCGAGGCAACTGCTATAAGTGCGGCGATCTCACCGACCACCCTCACTACCTCAGCTGGAATCCGGTGCAGTCCGAGACCCCCGCCTTCCACCGTCCGCAGGACTTCGGCCTGCTGCTCTTTGGCTGATACCACACACAAAAACGACCCCCGGAGGAACTCCTCCGGGGGCCGTTTTCGTATTTCCTTTACTCAGCGCTGTCCATCATCTTGTTGATGCCGTTGACATAGGCACGGATGGAGGACTCGATGATATCCGTGGAAAGGCCGGTGCCGGTATAGCGGCGGCCGTTGGGGGCGATGATCTTCACCACGGCTTCACCCACGGCGTCCTCGCCGTCGGTCACGGCGTTCAGGCTGAAACTGTCCAGCTTGATGTCCATACCCAGCATGTGGTTGATGGCCTTGAAGGAAGCGTCCAGCGGGCCGGTGCCGATGGCCACATCCTCCAGCAGCTCCTCGCCCCGCTGCAGCCGGATGTAAGAGGTGTTGGGCACGCCGTGGCCTGCGTTGACCACATGGCTGGCCAGCTGGCATTCGCCGATGTACTGGTTGCGGCGGTGCAGCACCAGCGCTTCCAGATCTCTGCCGGTGATGGTTTTTTTCTTGTCGGCCAGCTTCTTGAACCGGGCAAAAACAGGCTCCAGCTCCTCATCGCTCAGCTCGTAGCCCATGGAGAACAGCTTGTCCCGCAAGGCGTGCTTGCCGGAGTGCTTGCCCAGCACCATGGTGTTCTGGGGAATACCCACGTCGGCACTGTTCATAATTTCATAGGTCAGGGCGTTGGCGATGACGCCGTGCTGGTGGATGCCGGACTCGTGGGCGAAGGCATTGACGCCCACGATGGCCTTGCTGGGCGCAATGGCCACGCCGGTGATGTTGCTCAGCAGCTTGCAGCTGCGGTAGATCTGCCGGGTGTTGATGTTGGTCTCGGCCCGATAGTAGTGGCTGCGGGTCTGGATCGCCATCACGATCTCTTCCAGACTGGCGTTGCCGGCCCGCTCACCGATGCCGTTGACGGTGCATTCCACCTGGGTGGCGCCGGCCATGACGCTGGCCAGCGAGTTGGCCACGCCCATGCCCAGATCGTCGTGGCAGTGGACGGACACATCCACATTGCCGATGCCCTCCACATGGCCCTTGAGATAACGGATCAGGTCGGCCATCTCCTGGGGCGTGGCATAGCCCACCGTGTCGGGCACATTGATGGTGGTGGCACCGGCAGCGATCGCCCGGGTGTAGCACTGGGCCAGGAACTCGTGGTCAGAGCGGGAGGCGTCCTCGGCAGAGAACTCAATGTCCTCGCAGAGGGACTTGGCATACGCCACCATCTCGCTGATGCGCTCAAGCACCTGCTGGCGGGTCATCTGCAGCTTGTATTCCATGTGAATGTCGCTGGTGGCCAGGAACACATGGATGCGGGGATGTTTGGCTTCCTTCACCGCATCCCACGCCGCATCGATGTCACCCTTGACGCAGCGGGCGAGGCTGGCCACGGTGCAGTATTCCACGGCCCCGGCAACCGCCTTCACGCTTTTGTGATCCATGGGCGAGGCGATGGCGAAACCGGCTTCAATGACATCCACGCCCAGCTTCTCCAGCTGACGTGCCATTTCAACTTTTTCCTTCAGATTCATGCTGCAGCCGGGGGACTGTTCGCCGTCGCGAAGGGTGGTGTCAAAGATCTTGATACGCCTCATGGGGCATTCCTCCTGCAAGTCTTGTTTTTAACAGAATCAATCGAAACAAATCAACAAAAAAGCCTCCGTCTCCTTCTTACGAAGAGACGAAAGCCTGAACTTCCGCGGTACCACTCTGATTGGCATAACATGCCCGCTTTCTCCCATCGGCGCCGGGCGGCGCGAATCGGGCCTCTTGGATAACGGTGAGGAAACCCGTCTTTCCCTAAACACCGAAGCGGCGGCTCAGGAAAGCTACTCGAGGGCCAGTGACGTCTGCTTCCCTCCGCACTGCCTCGCACCGAAGCGGCAGCTCTCTGCAGCATTGAAAAGCGACTTTCTCCCTGTCAACGTATTTGTTCTTTTCTGTTGGATTAACCATACAGGAACAGCCCCTGTTTGTCAAGTAAAAGTTTCCTTTTTGCTGCGCCGTTGGCGCTGGGTCGATGCTCCTGTCCATCAGCAGCACCGGCAGCAAACCTTTCACCAACGGGTGCCGCAAAAATTACCACTGCTCCTTTCAGCATATTTGTTTTCTCGCCGCACATGCTATGTCTGCGATACCCAACCGGGCGCGGCAAACAGCGCCCCACAAATCGAAAGGAGAAAACAACTATGTCCAGCAAGAATTCCAACAAGCTGAATATCCCCGAGGCCCGCGAGGCCATGAACAAGTTCAAGATGGAAGCCGCCAACGAGGTCGGCGTCGATCTGAAGCAGGGCTACAACGGTCACCTGACCTCCCGTGAGGCCGGCTCCGTGGGCGGCCAGATGGTCAAGAAGATGATCGAGTCCTACGAGAAGAACCTGTAACCACTCTTTCTCAAGACCCCGCTGCGGCGGGGTCTTCCCTTTTTGCGCCGGATATGCTATAATGAATTATTATTTCGCAAAGGAGGTCCGGCCATGCATTTTCGCGCCCATCTGCGCACCGTCAACCGCCACCGGCGTCTGGTGCGGCAATACTGTTTCCGTCTGGGCCTGTATTGGCAGGGCCTGACCCATGACCTGAGCAAATACTCCCCCACAGAGTTTTGCCGCAGCATCCGCTACTACCAGGGCTTCCGCAGCCCCAACGATCAGGAACGGCTGGAAAACGGCGTCAGTCTTTCGTGGCTGCACCACAAGGGCCGCAACCGCCACCACTTCGAATACTGGATCGACTACTGTCTCAAGCCGGGCGGCGGCGTGTACATCGGCGGCTGCAAAATGCCCAAAAAGTACGTGGCTGAGATGTTCTGCGACCGCATCGCCGCCTGTCGTGTCTACCAGGGCGACAAATACACCGACGCCTCCCCCTATGAGTACTACCTGCGTTCCAGGGGCCACGCCCCCATCCACGACGACACCAGCGCTCTGCTGGGCCGCTGGCTGCTCCTCCTCAAGGAACAGGGCGAGGAAGAGGCCTTTTCCCGCATCCGCCTGGAGCTGGCCGTTGACGAATATTGATTTTTCTCCCATTCGGTAACTTCAACACAGGAAACAAAACCTTGTTAAGCAAATAACAACCTTTTTTACTACATTTTCCTTGCTTTTTCCGTCCACTCGGTATAAAATATCGGGTGGACAACTTTTTAGGAGGTTGGAAACAGAAACATGAGCAACCCTTACAAGACCCGGGAAGGCGGCGCCACCGTGACTGTGTTCGTGCCCTACGACTGTCACAATAACTGCCCCTTCTGTATCAATAAAAAAGAATACGCCGACTGCAGCGGCTTCTCCCTGGAGAAGATCATTGAGAGCATCCGCACCATGGACGCCATCACCCCCTACTGCGACTTCGTGTTCACCGGCGGTGAGCCTCTGGCCGATCTGGATGCCCTGCAGAAGATGCTGGACGTGATCCCCAGCACCCACAAGATCTATATCAACACCACCTTCCCCGTGCAGAAGTGCTATACTGCCGAGGAGATGCTGGCTTTCACCGAGCGCAACAAGGATAAGATCACCTGCATGAACATTTCCCGCCATCTGCAGAAGTATGTGGAGGAGTCTCCCGACGAGATCATCGGCCGCATCGCCTGCCGCAAGCGCATCAACTGCGTGCTGTATAAGAAGTACCCGGCCCACAAGCTGCCCGAGTATGTGGAGCGGTTCCTGCCCTACAATATCCCCATCCAGTTCCGCTACGACTACACCGAGACCACGCCGGAGAACCTGTACGAGGAGGAGAACGATCCCATCCTGCAGGATCTCAAGCGCCTGTTCACCTACCGCGGTCTGGACGGCTGCCGGATGCGCAACGGCTTCCACTTCGAGTACAAGGGTCTGCACATGACCTATCACAAGACGCTGCCCTACTCCACCATTGTGGAGACCGACGAGAACGGCGTGACCTACGATATCCTCTACGATATCCTCATCAAGCAGAACGGCGACATTCACTCCGACTGGACCGGCGTGATGATGGATGTGGAGAAGTACCGCAACGTCACCTTCGAGCCCTATGACCTGCGCGTGATCGACGGCACCATCGACTATTAATCCTCGACCCGACTGCCCCACGGCAGTCGGGTTTTTATTGCATCCCACCCTCAACGGGACTATAATAAAGAAAAATGCATCTTTTCGGAGGAAGTCCTATGCAGCCTCTTCTCTATCTGGGCCTTGCCGTGACGCTGGTCGGCATTGTGGGCCTGTCCGTCTGGTCCGGCACCAAAGTCAAAAGCGGCCAGAGTCGGAACGGTCTGGGCGTGGTGGCCGGCGTTATTATGGGTACGCTCATCGGCGGCTCGTCCACCATCGGCACGGCCCAGCTGGCCTACACCTACGGCATGTCCGCCTGGTGGTTCACCCTGGGTGCAGGTCTGGCCTGTCTGGTGCTGGCCCTGGTTTACGCCAAGCCCCTGCGCCGCTCCGGCTGCGCCACGCTGGTGGGCATCATCCGCCGGGAGTACGGCGACGGCGCCGGGATGACCGTCTCCCTCCTCTCCGCCACCGGTACCTTTATCAACATCATCTCCCAGCTCATCTCCGCCACCGCCGTCATCGCCGTGGTGCTGCCCACCCTGGGCATCCGTGCCGCCGTGGCCATTGCGGTGGTATTCATGGTGCTCTACGTCATCTTCGGCGGCACCAAGGGCACCGGCATGGTGGGCATCGTGAAGATGGCGCTGCTGTACGTCACGGTGATCGCCTGCGG
>JAFQFC010000034.1 GCA_017415775.1 Oscillospiraceae bacterium | reverse complement strand
GGTCCCGGGAGCAGCTGGTACGTATCAACCAGGTGCGGCGTGCGGTGGCAGAGCCGCTGCGGCTCTTGTACAGCGAGATACGGGAAGGCAAGAGCGCCCGGGAAAAGGCCCAGGCCCTCTATCACTTTGCCCAGCACAGCGGTGTACCGCAGACGCTGGAACGTATGGTGCAGCAGCTGCTTTCCGCCGGACAGGCACAGTTGGCAGAGGAATACGGCCAGCTATGGGAGATCCTGTGCGGCGTGCTGGACCAGTTTGTGGAGATTCTGGGCGAAAGCGAGATGGACGGCGAGGAATTTGCACGCTTGCTGCGTCTGGTGCTGACCCAGTACAGCGTGGGTACCATCCCCGCTACGCTGGATCAGGTGAAGGTCAGCGAGATCACCCGCAATGACCGGCACCGTGTCAAATGTCTGCTTTTGCTGGGTGCCAACGACCATCTGCTGCCTGCGGTGGACGGCGGTCGGGGTTTGCTGGACGAGGGCGACCGTGTGGCGCTGCAGCAGCGGGATATTCTGCTCTCCGATGCTACGTTTGACCCGCTGGACCAGGAGCTGCAGCATATTTACGCAACTTTGGCACAGCCTACGGAGCTTTTGTGGATCAGCTGGGCGGCCACCGATCTGAACGGAACTGCGCTGCGTCCGTCCTTTGTGGTGGAGCGTGTGATGCGGTTGTTCCCCAACTGCCATGTGCAGCAGGAAACCGGCGAACATCGCTATCAGGTGGCGGCCTCTGCGTTGGAACTGGCAGGCGAAGCGCCCGGCGGCGAGCTGTGGCAGTATCTGGAGCGCAGCGGTCTTTACGATGCGGTGCTGCAGGCCATGGAGCGTGGCCGCACCATGGAGCGGGGACGGCTGTCCTACGATGCGGTGCGGACGCTTTACGGACGGACCATCCGCATGTCCGCTTCCCGCATGGATCAGCTCAAGCGCTGCCATTTCGGCTACTTTATGCAGTATGGCCTAAAGGCCAAGGCACGGCGAACCGCCGGCTTTGAAGCACCGGAAATCGGCACCTTTATCCACTATTTGCTGGAGAATGTGACCCGTGATGTGATGGAGCGGGGCGGCTACGGCGCTGTGGAGAAAGAGGAACTGCGGCAGCTGGTGCGGCACTATGTGGACCGCTATACCCGGGAGTGTATTGACCACTATCAGGAGAAGAATCCACGGTTCCGCTATCTATTCTCCCGTTTGCGCAGCACGGCGTGGTCTGTGATCGAAAATATTGCCGACGAACTGGCTCACTCCGATTTTCGGCCTGTAGCCTTTGAACTGGGCTTTGGCGGCGGTGGTGAGCTGCCGGCCATCACCATTCACGAGGGAGATACGACGCTTTCGGTCAGCGGTAAGGTGGATCGTGTGGACGGCTGGATCCATGACGAGAAGCTGTATCTGCGTGTGGTGGACTACAAGACCGGCAAAAAGAGCTTCGATTTAACCGACCTGCGGTACGGCCTTGGCATCCAGATGCTGCTGTATCTCTTTACACTGAAAGACAAGGGCGCTGCTTACTTCGGACAGGAGATCGTGCCTGCCGGTGTGCTGTATATGCCTGCCCGTGATGTGATCTTGCGGGCGGATCGGGGTATTTCCCAGGAAAAACTGGCCGATGCCATGCGCAAGGAATTGCGCCGCAGCGGCATGGTGCTGTCCGAGCCGGATGTGCTGCGGGCCATGGAACACAGTGCCTTGGAAGAACCCTGCTATCTGCCTCTGCGGATCGGCAAAGACGGCAGCATCAGCGGCGGCGTGGCCTCGGCGGCACAGTTGGGAAAGCTGGGCGGTTATGTGGACCGGCTGCTGCACCAGATTGCCCGGGAACTGGAAAACGGCAACGTGGACGCCGATCCCTGCAGCCGTGGGCCCCAGGACAGCGCCTGCACCTGGTGCGAATTTGCCAGCGCCTGTTACTTTGAAGAAGGCAGCGGCCGTGACAGGATGCGCCATCTGCGCAAGACGGATGAGGCAGAGTTCTGGCAGACGATCGAAAAAACGGAAGGGGAGGAGGTGTCCCATGGCGAAGGTTCAACTGACTGAGTCTCAGCAGCAGGCGGTCCTTGACCGGGGCGGCAGCCTGCTGGTGTCGGCGGCAGCCGGCAGCGGCAAGACCAAGGTGTTGGTGGAGCGGCTTTTTGCTCATATGCAGGAGCAGCGCTGCCATGTGGACGATTTCCTCATTATCACATATACCAAAGCAGCGGCGGCGGAACTGCGCAGCAAGATTGCGCAGGAGCTGAGCCGCCGTGTGGCAGAGGACCCGGGCAACGCCCATCTGCGCCGCCAGATGTTCCGGGTCTATCAGGCGGACATCAAGACGGTGGACGCCTTTTGTGCCTCACTGCTGCGGCAGAACGTGCATCTGCTGGCAGGTGACGGCCACCACAGTCTGACGCCGGACTTTCGTGTGCTGGATGAGCCGGAAAGCCTGCTGATGAAGCAGCGGGTTTTGAACCGTGTGCTGGAGGAGTTCTATGATCGGGCCGAGAACGGCGATGAGGAGAACGGACTTCTGGCAGAAACGCTGGGCGCAGGGCGGGATGACCGGGCGCTGGTGGAATTGGTGCTGGAGCTGCACGGCAAGATCCAGAGCCATGCCTATCCGCTGGACTGGCTGGCGCAGGTGCGTCAAAGCTGGGAATCACTGCCTGAGAGCCTGACGGACAGTGCCTATGGCCGTGTGCTGATGGAGGACACGGTTTGCAAGGCGGAGTTCTGGGCCGGGCGGCTGGAACAGGCGGCCGAGGCAATGGCCGAATGGCCGAAGCTGCAGCTTGCCTATGCTGACCGCTTTTTGGCGGCGGCAGAAGGTTTGCGGCGCTATCGATTGGCGGCGGACGAAGGCTGGGCCGCCATGGGTGCCGTGGAGGTGGAATTCCGCCGTCTGGGGGCTGTACGCAGCGAAGACGGCGGGCCCGTGAAAGCACGGTGCCAGCGTGTGTGGAGCAAGTGCAAGGAAGCTGTCAAAGCTTTCGACGCTGTTTTTGCACAGGAAGAAGATGCGCTGTTAGGGGATCTGCGGGCCATGGCACCGGCCATGCTGGCGTTGATCCGGCTGACAGCGGAATTTACCACCGCCTATCAGAGTGAGAAGCTGCGCCGCAATGCCGTGGACTTTGCCGATCAGGAACATTATGCCATTGAGATCCTGACTGACCGGCAGGGGCAGCCTACAGAACTGGCTCGACAAGTGGCCCAGCGGTACCATGAGATCATGGTGGACGAATATCAGGACACCAATGAAGTACAAAACTGTATTTTCCGGGCCATTTCCAGGCAGGAGCAGAATTTGTTTGCGGTAGGCGATGTCAAACAGAGTATCTACCGCTTCCGTCTGGCTGACCCCACCATCTTTTTGGAGAAATACCTGACGTACTGTGCCGCCGGCGAGGCGAAGGAGGGCGAGCCCCGTAAGGTGCTGCTCAGCGCCAATTTCCGTTCCCGCAAGACGGTGCTTGATGCGGCCAACTTTGTGTTTTCCAATACCATGTCCCGGCAGATGGGTGAGATGGACTATGGAGAAGAGGAACAGCTGAATTTCGGTGCTGCCTACTATCTGCCCCGGACAGGAGCGGAGACGGAGTATCATCTCATCAACGTAGCCGACACGGAGGACGAACACTTCGACCGCACGGAGACGGAGGCACGTTTTGTGGCCCGCCGTATTCGACAAATGCTGGACGAAGGCTTTCCTGTACAGGAGGGCGATGTTATGCGTCCGGTGCGACCGGAGGACATCGTGATCCTGATGCGCTCTCCTCGTGCAAGGCAAAAAGCCTTTACAGATGCTCTGGCAAGAGAAAATATCCCTTGTACGACATCAGAGAGCGAGAATTTCTTTGCCACCATGGAGATCGCAGTGATGGTTTCGCTGCTGCAGATCATCGACAATCCCCGGCAGGATGTGCCGCTGATCTCCGTTCTGCGTTCTCCCTTGTTTGGCTTCACGCCGGACCGGTTGGCCCGGGTCCGGATGCTGCTGCCGGAGGGCGATTACTACGAAGCGCTGCTGCAGGACGAGGAAACCGACAGCCGCAGCTTCTGCCGGACGCTGCAGGAACTGCGCCGTATCAGCCGCGAAGTGGCGGTGGATCGGCTGGTCTGGGAAATCTACAATCGGCTCCATGTGCGGGCCGTTTTCGGAGCAATGCCGGGCGGACGGCAGCGGCGGGAGCATCTGGATGCCTTCTACGCCTACGCCGGACAGATGACGGCTGCCGGAAAGCGCAGTGTATTTGACTTTGTTACCCAGCTGCATCGGCTGATGGAGAATGACCAGGCTCCCATGCTCAACACGCAGACAGCAGCCTCCGGTGTGCAGATCATGAGTATCCACAAGTCCAAAGGTCTGGAATTCCCCGTGGTGATCCTGGCGGATCTCCACAAAGTCTTCAACCGTGATGACTTCAAGCGGCCGGTGCTGGTACATCCGCAGCTGGGGCTGGGCTGTGAGCGAATAGACCTGAAGCGCAGGATCCGCTACGAAACCGTGGGTAAAACGGCGCTGAAGCTGCAGCTGCAGCGGGAAAGTCTGGCGGAGGAGATGCGCATCCTCTATGTGGCGATGACCCGTGCCAAGGAGAAGCTGATCATGGTGCAATGCATGCGCAATGCAGCCAAGCGGATCGGTGACCTGGCCAGTCTGACAGCGCTGCCTGTGCCGCCGGAGGTGGCGCAAAGCGCTTCTTGCCCCGGTGACTGGATCTTGCTGCCGTTGCTGTGCTGCCGTGAAGCGGGCGAATTGCACCGTTGGGCGGAGGTGGAGCCGGAGGCGGTCTGCGAAGGATACATTGATTGGCAGATTCGCCTGTGGGAGAATCCCGGCGGCGAAAAGGCTGAGAAAGCTTTGCAGACTGAAGAGCGTGAGCAGCGAAGAGCGCTGCCGGATCTTTCGGATATGGACCGGACGTACGACTATGCAGCAGCCTGTGCTTTGCCCACCAAAGTAACGGCTACGCAGCTGAAGGGCAGGGAATTGGACGAAGAAATCGCGCAGGGAACGGCACCTGCCCGACTGCGGCAGATTCCCATCACCCAGCCACGGTTTATGCAGGCGGGAAAGGGTCTGACCGCTGCAGAAAAGGGCACAGCCATGCATCTGGTAATGCAGTATTTGCCTTTTGACACGGAACCTTCTGCCGAGGCCATCGATGGCGTTGTGGAAGAGCTGCTGCAGCGCCGCTTGCTGACAGCGCAGCAGGCGGAAGCGGTGGATGGGCAGAAACTGCTGGCGTTTTTGGCGTCACCTCTGGCCCGTGAGATCCGGGAGAGCGGCCATGTGCTGCGGGAATATCGGTTTGCGCTGCTGGTACCTGCAACGCTGTATGAACCGCAGGCGGGGCAGGGCGAGGAAATGCTGCTGCAGGGTGTCGTGGACTGCTGCTTTGAAACAGCTGAGGGACTGGTGGTCGTGGACTTCAAGACCGACCGCATCCGTTCCGGTGAGGAAGCGCAGCGTGCTGAGGTGTACCGCCCCCAACTGGAGGCTTATGCCCATGCGCTGGAGCAGGTTCTGGAGAAGAAGGTCTGCCGCAAGGTGCTGTGGTTTTTCGCAACGGATACGGCGTATCAGCTGGACAATTGAACCCGATGGTTGTAATATGATCGTATATCTTATAGAAAGGGTGAGTTAAATGGCGGGAAAAGCGGTAGCGATCACCTTGATTGTTGCATTAGCAGCGTTTATACCTCTGACATGGCTGGCATTTCTCATTGACGGCAGTTGGGAAACAACAAGCATCATAGCTGCAGTGATGGATCTGATCCTTTCCGTGACCATCATGGGAGGCTTTATCATCTCGGCTATTGAGAAGAGTGCGGCGGCCAGGACAGACAAGACCCAAGATTCTGCGGATAGCACAAAATGATAGGGCAGATTTTGTGATTTTTGCAAAAAAACTTTGAAAAAACACTTGCATTTTGCTTCGTGGTATGTTAACATACCAGTTGCCTTTGTGAAAAAGGACTTATGTACCAGAAAGGGGTGAACAAGAGCAATGAAGGAAGGAATCCATCCCAATTATCAGCAGACTACTATTAAATGCGCCTGCGGTAATGTGATTGAGACAGGTTCTACGAAGAAGGATATTCGC
>JAFQFC010000033.1 GCA_017415775.1 Oscillospiraceae bacterium | reverse complement strand
GTCAGGAAAGCGCGGAAGTCCTTGGTCTTGATGCTGTCGAGCTTGATGGAGTCGACAACGATGATCTCGTTCGCAGCTGCCTTGGCAGACAGAGCGGACTTCATAGCCAGTCTCTTGACCTTCTTGTTCAGAACGTAAGAGTAGCTGCGGGGCTTGGGAGCGAACACGACGCCGCCGTGGGTCCACTGGGGAGCACGGGTGCTGCCCTGACGGGCGTGGCCGGTACCCTTCTGACGCCAGGGCTTCTTGCCGCCGCCGGAAACTTCGGCGCGGGTCAGAGCGCTCTGGGTACCCTGTCTGCAGTTAGCCAGGTGATTCTTCACCACTTCGTGGACAACAGCCTGATTGGGCTCGACGCCGAAGATGCTGTCGTTCAGCTCAACAGTACCGACCTCAACGCCGGCCATGTTCAAAACTTTGATAGTAGACATTTACTCAAGCACTCCTTTCCTTAGCGATTGCGGGCGGAAGCCTTCTGGGGATTACGGCCGGAAGCCTTCTGGGGATTCTTGCTGATGCCGGCGTCGACGTTCTTGACACGGTGGGTCTTGACAGTGCTCTTGATCAGGACCAGGCTGCCCTTGTGACCGGGAACAGCACCGCGAACGGCGATCAGGTTCAGCTCGGGATCGACCTTGACCACGTCCAGGTTCTGAATGGTAACCTGATCGCAGCCCATCTGGCCGGCGCCGATCTTGCCCTTGAAGATGCGGGCGGGATCGATAACGCCCATGGAACCAGCGTGACGATGGACGGGACCACCACCGTGGCTCATGGGGGTGCGGCCTGCGCCGTGGCGCTTGATAACGCCCTGGTAGCCGTGGCCCTTGCTGGTGCCGGTCACGTCAACCCACTCACCCTCTTTGAAGGTGTCAGCCTTGATCACGTCGCCGACGTTCAGCTCAGCAGCGTTCTCCAGGTCGAACTCGCGCAGGTACTTCTTGGGGCCCACATTGGCCTTGGCCAGGTGACCCATCTCAGGCTTGGTCAGCTTGCGCTCGGCGACGTCCTCGAAGCCCAGCTGCACGGCTGCATAGCCATCCTTTTCGACAGTCTTCTTCTGCACGACCACGCAGGGGCCAGCCTCGATCACGGTGACGGGGATGACCTTGCCATTGGCGTCGAAGATCTGAGACATGCCGACTTTCTTGCCGATGATTGCTTTCATGTATGATCCTCCTAAAGGTTATTGGTCGGCATAGTTCACTTCGCATTGGGGTCGAAGCGCTTGCTCTGCCGACGTGACCCTGTTCACCTTAACGCAAGTCGGTGAACCTCAGGGTTGCAAGCATTTTTGTTGTTCGATCGCGTGTATATTATATAAGGTATAATTTACAGCTTGATCTCGATTTCCACACCAGCGGGCAGATCCAGGGCCATCAGGGCCTCAACGGTCTTGGGGGTGGAGTTGGTGATGTCGATCAGTCTCTTGTGGGTGCGACGCTCGAACTGCTCACGGCTGTCCTTGTACTTGTGGGTCGCACGCAGGATGGTGACGATCTCCTTCTTGGTGGGCAGGGGGATGGGGCCGGACACGGTAGCGCCGGTGCGCTTGGCGGTCTCGACGATCTTCTCTGCGCTCTGGTCGATGACCTGATGGTCATAGGCCTTCAGACGAATGCGAATCATTTCTTTTGCCATTTGGTTTGTTCCTCCATAATTTTGTACGGTTTTTGTTACTGCGGACCAATTGCCGTACGGTGAGAGATTTCTTATACGCCGTTCCGTGCGTATCATTCCGGCTCATGAAAAACACCGGCACAGAATGTGGCCGGTGTCCTCTGGCGCAGCGATCTACGCTAACGCACAGGAAGTCTCTCAGCCGCCCGATTATCGGACATACTCCCCGAAAGTTACCGGCTCTCGCCGCAATCTCCCGGTTCATCGCATTGTAAACGCGCCCGGGTGTGCAGCACCCTTCGCGCGCGTACCCTCATATAATACTCGAAGGGGCCCTTGTTGTCAAGTATTTTTTTGTTGTTTTTTATGAAATTTTTCAGATTTTTTCTCTCTTTTATCCAAAGAATTTCCCGGCCTACATTTTGTATTTTTCTTCGTCTGCCGCCCCATGATTTTGTTCTTCTGCCGCTAAAAAGCAGACGGCGAACACAGCGCCGTCTGCTTTTTTCTCTTTCAGAAGTGGAACCGCCGCACCAGTTCCTGCCGGGCCGGACGATCGCCGCAGAAATATGGGCCTTGTTGTCCGGCTTCTGCAGCTGCAGATTCCGCCGCTTCCCTTTTTCTCACGCTTTATTCCGGCTTGTGCACCGTGCCCACAAACAGGGGCAGGCCACTCTCGTCGTAGATGGCGAAGATAAAGGGCCGGTCCAGCGTCATATAGATCTCCTCGTGGGGCAGCGATGCGCCGCAAATGGCCATCTCGGTGAAGGCGGCTGCCTCCACGCCCTCCTCATCGATCTTCACCCGGGCCGACTGGCGCACGCTGTCCAGGAAGGCCGGCATCGCCGTCAGGGGCGAGAAGTCGGCGCTGTCGCTGAAGACCCGCTCCACGCCCAGCTCCCTGATGACTTCGTTGAGTCCCATGGTGGAGCGCACGTCAAACTTGGGCACCTTCCAATGGATCATAGCGCCGTAGTCCGTCATCTCCCGCAGCTGGGACACCAGACCCTCCTGCCGCAGCAGGTCGCTCACATTGGTGTCGCTGTCCGGCAGACAGAAGGCCATGTACCCGCCGCCGGCCGTGAAGGGCAGCACTGCCGCCGTATAGCCTTCGCCCCGGCGATAGCCGCCCCGGCTCTCACGATGCATGAAGTCGCACTTGACGGAAGCGCCGTCCACATCGTAGAGGTGGAACTCGCCCGCCTCCGTCCGCTCCGGATGGAAGGTGTCCTGCCACCGGGCCTTGAAATAGAGGGTGCTGTACATCTGCAGCAGCGTCAGGGCGTCGGTGCGGATGTTGCCGCATTCCTCCTGCAGCAGACCGCCGGTCTGCTGGTTGACCCACTGGCCGATGGCCCGGTCCGCTTCCTCGGTCCCCATGGTCACCCGATAGGACGAGGCAAAATAGTGCTCCGCCAGCGTCTCCAGCGTTTCTTCGCAGAAGTCCACCTGCTCGTTGAGCCACACCGAGCCGCCCAGGCGGCAGGTGGTCACACCGCTGTCACAATAGCTGGCCAGCCACAGCTGACGCACGGCGGTGCGCAGCTCCTGGGCATTCTCCGCACCCAACACGGAGAGTACCTGATCCCGGCTCTCGCCGCCGGTCAGCTCTGCCAGCATGGCCATGGCCACATACAGGCTCAGAGGTGAAAACACGCCGTTTTCTCCGTTCTGCCGCAGCAGCGCCCGGCCGGACGCCGCATCGGCGAAGGCCAGCACCTCAGCGGCGTTGGTCACTTCCGCCTTGCCCATGGCCGCCAGCGCCTGTTGGGCAGCTTCCCGGGCCTGCTCATAGGCTTCATGGTCCCAGCTGCCGTCCTTTCGGTAGTAATCCTCGGCGTTGACGAAGGCGGGATAGGCAGGATATTCCGCCTGTCCGATGGCATATTTGGTCAGTTTCGTCTCCATAACTTCTCCTTCCGGCGCAGCGCACCCTGCGCAAAACAGGGTACACAGCAATAAGCACAGCAAACACTTCATCCGTTTCATGGTGCCGCCCCCTTTGCCTGATTAGACGCAGCGGCGGCGGAAAATGTTCCCTCGTAAGGAAAAAGGGACGGCCGAGCCGTCCCTTTTGGTTGTTTTCTTAGTAAGCGACAGCCCAGTAAATGTCGGTGCCGCACTCCTTGCCGCACACGGGGCACTTGCCGATGCTGCGGCTCTGCTGCAGGGGCATGCAGCGGGAGGTAACACCCACCTGCTCCTTCATGGCCAGCTCGCACTCCAGAGAGCCGCACCACTTGGACTTCAGGAAGCCGCCCTTGGTGGCGATGATCTCCTTGGCCTCGGCCACGGAGGTGATGTCAAAGGTGTTCTCCTGACGGTTCTGCAGGGCCATGGCATACATGTTGTCATGGATGGCATCCAGCAGCTCCTTGACGGTGGACTCCAGCTCGGCCAGGGGTACGAAGGTCTTCTCGCCGGTATCACGGCGGGCGATGCAGCACTGACCCTTCTCCATATCCTTGGGGCCGATCTCCACACGCAGAGGCACGCCCTTCATCTCGTACTGGGCGAACTTCCAGCCGGGGGACTGATCGCTGCTGTCCATCTTGCAGCGCAGACCAGCAGCCTTCAGGCGATCGCACAGATCACCGGCAGCGTCCAGAACGCCGGCCTTGTGCTGGGCGATGGGAATGACGACGACCTGAATGGGAGCGATACGGGGAGGCAGCACCAGACCGTTGTTGTCGCCGTGGGTCATGATGATGCCGCCGATCATACGGGTAGAGCAGCCCCAGGAAGTCTGGTGGGGATTGTGCAGCTGGTTGTCCTTGCCGGCGAAGGTGATGTCAAAGGCCTTGGCAAAGCCATCGCCAAAATAGTGGCTGGTGCCGGACTGCAGGGCCTTACCGTCGTGCATCATGCACTCCACGGTGTAGGTCTCCTCGGCGCCGTTGAACTTCTCCTTGTCGGTCTTGCGGCCACGGATGACGGGCATGGCCAGCACATCCTCGAAGAACTTGGCGTAGATCTCCAGCATCTGCATGGTCTCTTCACGAGCCTCTTCCTCGGTGGCGTGCATGGTGTGGCCCTCCTGCCACAGGAACTCACGGTGGCGCAGGAAGGGACGGGAGGTCTTCTCCCAGCGGATGACGCTGCACCACTGGTTGTACAGCTTGGGCAGATCGCGGTAGGAACGGATGATGTTGGCGTAATGCTCACAGAACAGGGTCTCGGAGGTAGGACGAACGCAGAGGCGCTCGGTGAGAGGCTCGCTGCCGCCGTGCGTAACCCATGCCACTTCGGGGGCAAATCCTTCCACGTGGTCCTTTTCTTTGTTCAGAAGGCTTTCGGGAATGAACATGGGCATATACACGTTCTCATGACCCAGTTCCTTGAAACGGGTGTCCAGAATCTTCTGGATATTCTCCCAGATCGCATAGCCGTAAGGACGGATGATCATGCATCCCTTGACGCTGGAATAGTCAATCAGATCCGCTTTTTTGCAGATATCGGTGTACCACTGGGCAAAATCCACGTCCATGGACGTGATCTGCTCCACCATTTTCTTGTCGTTTTTCATGTCTTTCTCCGTGATTTGTTGTTTTATGTTTATAATAGAATATTGTATAACAAAACGTCCCGAATGTCAAAGGTTTTTCGGATTTTTCTCAATCTTCTTTTTTCAGCCGTGCATACGTGGCCATAAGCTTCTTTGTGCCCACTTTGTCGAAGG
>JAFQFC010000032.1 GCA_017415775.1 Oscillospiraceae bacterium | reverse complement strand
TGTACTTCCTGAAGCTGCACCACCTGGTCGACGATAAGATCCACGCCCGTTCCACCGGCCCCTACTCCCTGGTCACCCAGCAGCCTCTGGGCGGCAAGGCCCAGTTCGGCGGCCAGCGCTTCGGCGAAATGGAAGTTTGGGCTCTGGAAGCTTATGGTGCTTCCTACACCCTGCAGGAGATCCTGACGGTGAAGTCCGACGACGTCACCGGCCGTGTCCGCACGTACGAGGCCATCGTCAAGGGCCACAACGTGCCGACCCCCGGTGTGCCTGAGTCCTTCAAGGTTCTGGTCAAGGAACTGCAGTCCCTGTGCCTGGACATTCAGGTGCTGGACGAGGAGGGCAACCTCATCGAACTGAAGGAAGACGAGGACGCCATGGATACCTTCAACCTGGCCCGCATGGACGCCGACAACGAGCGTCAGAGCCGCTACGCCGACGAGAGCGAGCTGGCAGAGGCCGGTTACGAATACGTTGCTGAAGAGGAAGTGGAAGCTTCCTATGCCGGCGACGACGAGTTTTAAGGAAAAGGAGGAGCAAAGACAATGAGTTACGCAACTTTTGACGCCATTAAAATCGGTATCGCTTCTCCGGAAATGATCCGCGAATGGTCCTACGGCGAAGTCAAGAAGCCCGAGACCATCAACTACCGCACCCTGAAGCCCGAGCGGGACGGCCTGTTCTGCGAAAAGATCTTTGGACCCACCAAGGACTGGGAGTGCCACTGCGGTAAGTACAAGAAGATCCGCTACAAGGGCAAGATCTGCGACCGTTGCGGCGTGGAAGTCACCCGTGCCAAGGTCCGCCGTGAGCGTATGGGTCACATCGACCTGGCCACCCCTGTCAGCCACATCTGGTACTTCAAGGGTATCCCCTCCCGTATGGGCCTGCTGCTGGACATCTCTCCCCGTATTCTGGAGAAGGTGCTGTATTTCGCCGCCTATATCGTCACCGATCCCGGTGAGACGCCTCTGATGAAGAATCAGATCCTCAGCGAGAAGGAGTACCGCGATCTGCGTGAAAAGTACGAGGACGATTTCGACGCCGGTATGGGCGCCGAGGCCGTGAAGAAGCTGCTGGCTACCGTGGGTCTGAATCACGAGGACAGCCGCCGCAAGCTGCAGCTGATGGAGCGCTGGGAAGCCCTGAAGGCCAAGCAGGCTGATCTGCATGACAGCGACGACGAGCTGAGCGACGCCGAGCTGGAGCGTCTGGCCGAGCTGGAGGCTGAGCTGGATACCTTCCAGGGTCTGGTGACGCTGAGCGATGAGCTGCACGCTGAGCTGAAGACCGTTTCCGGCCAGAAGAAGGCCCGTGTGGTCAAGCGTCTGGAAGTGGTGGATGCCTTCCGCATGAGCGGCAACAAGCCCGAGTGGATGGTCATCGATGTGCTGCCCGTCATTCCTCCCGAGCTGCGTCCCATGGTGCAGCTGGATGGCGGCCGCTTCGCCACCTCTGACCTGAACGACCTGTATCGCCGTGTGATCAACCGCAACAACCGCCTCAAGCGCCTGATGGAGCTGAACGCTCCCGACATCATCGTGCGCAATGAAAAGCGCATGCTGCAGGAGGCTGTGGACGCCCTGATCGACAACGGCCGCCGTGGCCGCCCCGTCACCGGCGCCAACAACCGTGCCCTCAAGTCCCTGAGCGACATGCTCAAGGGTAAGCAGGGCCGCTTCCGCCAGAACCTGCTGGGTAAGCGTGTGGACTACTCCGGCCGCTCCGTTATCGTTGTCGGCCCCGAGCTGAAGGTCTACCAGTGCGGTGTGCCCAAGGAAATGGCCGTGGAGCTGTTCCGCCCCTTCATTATGAAGAAGCTGGTGGAAGACGGCAGCGCCAACAACATCAAGTCCGCCAAGAAGATGGTGGATAAGGGCCGCACCGAGGTGTGGGATGCCCTGGATGAGATCATCAAGGATCATCCCGTCATGCTCAACCGTGCACCCACCCTGCACCGCCTGGGTATCCAGGCCTTCGAGCCCGTGCTGGTGGAGGGCCGTGCCCTGAAGCTGCATCCCCTGACCTGTACCGCCTTCAACGCCGACTTCGACGGCGACCAGATGGCGATCCACGTTCCCCTGTCCGCCGAGGCGCAGGCCGAGGC
This sequence comes from Oscillospiraceae bacterium, assembly GCA_017415775.1. Classification (GTDB taxonomy): domain Bacteria; phylum Bacillota; class Clostridia; order Oscillospirales; family Oscillospiraceae; genus Vescimonas. The sequence goes on along the minus strand of JAFQFC010000032.1, from coordinate 6,330 downwards.
ACGACTGCTGATGCTGTCTGCCAACAACCTGCTGCGTCCTCAGGACGGCGGCCCCGTGACCGTGCCTACCCAGGATATGGTGCTGGGCTCCTACTACCTGACCATCGAGCGCTTCGAAAACGGCGAGTGCCAGCTGGTGCAGGACGAGACCTGGCCCGAGAACATCCCCTTCGAGCTGGCCGGCAAGAGCTACGATGACCTGACCGAGGAAGAGAAGGCTTCCATCCGCCTGAACATCTACCGTGACGAGGAAGAAGTCATGATGGCCTACGGCGAGCATGTCATCGGTATCCACCAGCCCATCCTGGTCCGTGTGACCAAGGAGTTCGAGGGCAAGATGATGACCGGCGTGGTGCGCAGCACTCCCGGCCGCATCATCTTCAACCGCAACATTCCTCAGGAGCTGGGCTTCGTCAAGCGTTTCAACGAGGACGGCACCCCCTCCGAGCATTTCTTCGACTACGAGATCGCCGAGACCTGCGGCAAGAAGCAGCTGGGCAAGATCGTTGACCGCACCATCAAGCAGTACGGTTTCACCATCGCTGCTGAGGTGCTGGACAACATCAAGGCCACCGGCTACAAGTATTCTACCCGTGGTTCCATCACCATCTCCATCGCCGACATGACCGTGCCCGCCAAGAAGTACGAGCTGATCGAGGAGACCGAGGAGCGTGTCGTGGAGATCGAAGAGCAGTACAACATGGGCTTCATCACCGACGAGGAGCGTTACAAGCTGGTCGTCCGTGAGTGGGAAAAGACCACCGACGAAGTCACCGCTGCGCTGCGTGACAACATGGATCAGTACAACCCCATCTTCATGATGGCTGACTCCGGCGCCCGTGGTTCCATGAAGCAGATCCGTCAGCTGACCGGTATGCGTGGTCTGATGGCCAACACCGCCGGTAAGACCATCGAGATCCCCGTCAAGGCAAACTTCCGTGAAGGTCTGAGCGTGCTGGAGTACTTTACCTCCACCCGTGGTGCCCGTAAGGGTATGGCCGATACCGCTCTGCGTACCGCCGACTCCGGTTACCTGACCCGCCGCATGGTGGACGTCTGCCAGGACGTCATCATCCGTGAGGACGACTGCGGCGTGGAGAAGGGTATCGTCGTCAGCGAGATCAGCGAGGGCGGTCAGGTGATCGAGAAGTTCTCCGAGCGCATCCGTGGCCGCTTCCCCGTCCGGGATATCTGCAAGCCCGGCACCGACGAGGTCCTCATCAGCAAGGATCACATGATGGACGAGGACGATGCCAAGCTGCTGGAGAAGTTCGATATCGATTCCGTGGAGATCCGCACCGTGCTGACCTGTAAGGCTCACAGCGGTATCTGCGCCAAGTGCTATGGTATGAACCTGGCCACCTCCAAGCCTGTTGGCCCCGGCGAGGCTGTCGGTATCATCGCCGCACAGTCCATCGGTGAGCCCGGTACCCAGCTGACCATGCGTACGTTCCACACCGGCGGCGTTGCCGGCGGCGATATCACGCAGGGTCTTCCCCGAGTGGAGGAACTGTTCGAGGCCCGCAAGCCCAAGAAGATGGCAACCCTGGCCGAAATCGGCGGCAAGGTCCGCTTCGAAGAGGCCACCAAGGGAAGCCTCCTGAACATCGTGGTCACCGCCGACGACGGCGACACCCGCACCTATGCTGTGCCGCACACCGGCCTGCAGGTGAAGGATGGCGACATCATCGAGAAGGGCAAGCAGCTGCAGGACGGCGCTCTGAATCCCCACGACGTGCTGCGTATCCGCGGCGCCGGCGCCGTGCACAACTACCTGCTGCAGGAAGTCCTGAAGGTTTACCGTCAGCAGGGCGTTGACATCAACGATAAGCACATCGAGGTCATCGTCCGCCAGATGATGCGCAAGGTCCGGGTGGAAGAGGCCGGCGATACCAAGCTGCTCTCCGGCGCCATGGCCGACATTCTGGAGGTGGAGGCCGAGAACGCCGCCATCCGCCAGCGCAATGCCAACGGCGAAGTGGGCGAGACCGGTGAGGCTCTGCAGGAGGCCACCTACACCCAGCTGCTGATGGGTATCACCAAGGCTTCTCTGGCCACCGATTCCTTCCTGTCCGCCGCCTCCTTCCAGGAGACCACCAAGGTCCTGACCGAGGCTGCCATCAAGGGTAAGGTGGACCGCCTGGTGGGTCTGAAGGAGAACGTCATCATCGGTAAGCTGATCCCCGCCGGCGCAGGCCTGAACGCCTACCGCCAGTTCGCCGAGCAGCTGGTCCCCGAGAGTGAGATCGCTCAGGAGACTGCTGCCGAGGAGATCGTGGAAACCGCTGAAACGGTTGACTTCGACGCAGAATAACGGTTTATCAAAAACAGCACCCGACCTGTGGGCCGGGTGCTGTTTTCCGCTGTATGAAACGGCAAAAAGACGGAGAAAAAGAACGAAATTTTTCTATAGATTCCACTTGACTCGCATGGAACGGTGTGCTATAATCCTAAATTGCGCGAGAAGTTTTTTCGCGAATTTTGCCATGCCAAGGGCGCTGCCCACAGGAGGGAAGAGCCGGTGCTGAAAGAGTTGACTGCGAAGAAAAAAGTGGTCGGTCTGAAGCAGACGCGCCGCGCTGTGGCCGAAGGGCTGGCCGAACGGGTCTATCTGGCTTTGGATGCAGATCCGCTGCTGACAGAGCCGCTGGTGCAGCTTTGCCGTGAGGCAGGCGTGTGCATCACCGAGGTGCGGACCATGAAAGAACTGGGCCGGGCCTGCGCCATCGCCGTGGGAACGGCGGCGGCCGCCATCGTGGCAAAATAAAATGGGTTTCAGCGGAATATTTTACCGTATTCCGAGAAACATATAGGGAGATCACTCCCACACCATTCTATAGAAAGGAGTTCATTGCATGCCTACTTTTAATCAGCTGGTCAAGCAGGGCAGAAAACAGGCTACCTACAAGTCCAACTCTCCCGCTATGCAGAAGGGCCTGAATACGCTGAAGAACAAGGAGACCAACCTGTCCTCCCCTCAGAAGCGTGGCGTCTGCACCGCCGTGAGAACCGCTACCCCCAAGAAGCCTAACTCCGCTCTGCGTAAGATCGCTCGTGTCCGTCTGACTAACGGTTACGAGGTCACCGCTTACATTCCCGGTGTCGGTCATTCCCTGCAGGAGCACTCTGTGGTTATGATCCGCGGCGGTCGTGTAAAGGACCTGCCCGGCGTTCGCTACCACATCATCCGTGGTACTCTGGATACCCAGGGTGTTCAGGGCCGTATGCAGAGCCGTTCCAAGTACGGTGCCAAGCGTCCTAAGAGCAAGTAATCCCCGCATGAAATGAGCTTTGCCAAAAGGTTATATAAATGAGTACCTCTTTGGCAGGCCGTACAACAGTCCGATCAACGCGGCTGTTGAGTACCTATGAAATCATATTATTATGAAGGAGGGAAGCAAAGTGCCCAGAAGAGGTAATGTTCCCAAGAGAGAAATTCTGCCCGATCCCATGTATAACAGCGTTCTGGTGACCAAGCTGGTCAACAGCATTATGCTGGATGGTAAGAAGGGCGTTGCCCAGAAGGTTGTCTACGGTGCCTTCGACCTGATCAAGGAGAAGACCGATAAGGAGCCTCTGGAAGTGTTCAGCCAGGCTATGGAAAACATCATGCCCAGCCTGGAAGTCAAGTCCCGCCGTGTCGGCGGTGCCACCTATCAGGTCCCCATGGAAGTCCGTCCCGCCCGCCGTCAGACCCTGGGTCTGCGCTGGCTGACCGCTTACTCCCGCGCCCGCGGTGAGCGTACCATGGCCGAGCGCCTGGCCGGTGAGATCATGGATGCTGCCAACAATACCGGCGCTTCCGTGAAGAAGCGCGAAGACGTCCACAGAATGGCCGAGTCCAACAAGGCTTTCGCCCATTTCCGTTGGTAATCATCGCATAGAGAAAAGGAGAACGTTATGCCGAGAAAAGTTACTCTGGAAAACACAAGAAATATCGGCATCATGGCCCACATCGATGCAGGCAAGACCACTACCACCGAGCGTATTCTGTACTACACGGGCGTCAACTACAAGATCGGTGAGACCCATGAGGGTACTGCCACCATGGACTGGATGGAGCAGGAGCAGGAGCGTGGTATTACCATCACCTCCGCCGCTACTACTTGCTACTGGAGCGGTTCTGAGAACCAGTTCCCCCAGCACCGTATCAACATCATTGACACCCCCGGCCACGTGGACTTTACTGTGGAGGTGGAGCGTTCTCTGCGCGTGCTGGACGGCTCTGTGACCGTCATGTGCGCCAAGGGCGGCGTCGAACCCCAGTCTGAGACCGTGTGGCGCCAGGCTGACAACTATCATGTCCCCCGTATGATCTACGTCAACAAGATGGACATCACGGGTGCCGATTTCTATCACGTGCTGGACATGATCGCCGATCGCCTCAAGTGCAACGCTGTACCCATTCAGCTGCCTATCGGTAAGGAAGATACCTTTACCGGCATCATCGACCTGGTGAAGATGAAGGCCGAGGTCTACTATGACCAGCTGGGCAAGGATGTCCGTGAGGAAGAGATTCCTGCAGACATGCGTGACCTGGCTGAAGAGTATCGTGAGAAGCTGCTGGATGCGATCACCATGTTCGATGATGAGATCATGATGATGTATCTGGAGGGTGAAGAGATCCCCGAGGAGAAGATCCGTACGGCGATCCGTAAGGCTACCATCGCTGTGGAAATGATCCCCGTTGTCTGCGGTTCTTCTTACCGCAACAAGGGCGTGCAGAAGATGCTGGACGCCGTGGTGGATTATATGCCCGCCCCCACCGATATCGAAACCATTAAGGGTGTGAACCCCAAGACCGACGAGGAAGAAGAGCGTCCTTCCAGTGATGACGCTCCCTTCGCTGCGCTGGCCTTCAAGATCATGACTGACCCCTATGTGGGCCGTCTGAGCTTTTTCCGCGTGTATTCCGGCACCATCAACGCCGGCAGCGCCGTCCTCAATGCCACCAAGGGCAAGAGAGAGCGCGTTGGCCGTCTGCTGCAGATGCACGCCAACCACCGCGAGGATATTGAGACCGTTTACGCCGGCGACATCGCCGCCGTGGTCGGCCTGAAGAACACCACCACCGGTGATACCCTCTGCGATGAAAAGAACCCCATCATCCTGGAGTCCATGGAATTCCCCGAGCCTGTGATCCGTGTGGCCATCGAGCCCAAGACCAAGGCCGGTGAGGAGAAGATGGGCATCGCCCTGGCCAAGCTGGCCGAGGAAGATCCCACCTTCCGCACCTACACCGACGAGGAAACCGGCCAGACCATCATCGCCGGTATGGGCGAGCTGCATCTGGAGATCATCGTGGACCGCCTGCTGCGTGAGTTCAAGGTGGAAGCCAATGTCGGCGCTCCCCAGGTCGCCTATAAGGAGACCGTCCGCAAGGCTGTGGACCAGGATACCAAGTATGCCCGCCAGAGCGGCGGTAAGGGCCAGTACGGTCACGTCAAGATCCACGTCGAGCCCAACGAGTCCGGTAAGGGCTACGAGTTCGAAAGCAAGATCGTGGGCGGCGCCGTGCCCAAGGAGTATATCCCTGCCATCGATGCAGGTATCCAGGGCGCTATGCTGTCCGGCGTGTGCGCCGGCTATCCCGTTGTGGATGTGAAGGTCACCCTGTACGACGGCTCCTACCACGAAGTCGACTCTTCCGAAATGGCGTTCAAGATCGCCGGCTCCATGGCCTTCAAGGAGGCTATGCGCAAGGCACAGCCCACGCTGCTCGAGCCCATCATGAAGGTCTGCGTCATCGTTCCCGATGAATACATGGGCGATGTCATCGGTGACCTGAACGGTCGCCGTGGTCAGATCCAGAAGTTCGAGATGCGCGGCGGTGCCCAGCAGATCGACGCTTTCGTGCCTCTGGCAGAGATGTTCGGCTATGCGACCGATCTGCGCTCCCGCACCCAGGGCCGTGGTCAGTACACCATGGAACCCAGCCACTACATTGAGCTGCCCAAGAGCCTGCAGGAGAAGCTGATCGCCAAGCGTGGCGGCCGTGAAAATGCGTAAAAGATTGAAATAATCGTTGCATTTCACGGAGAAATACTGTAAGATAGCAATGTTAGGCAAAAACATTGCACAATGATTTTAATTGCAAAAACGTTAAGGAGGATTTTTCCAAATGGCTAAGCAGAAATTTGAGAGAAACAAGCCCCATGTTAACATCGGTACCATCGGTCACGTCGACCATGGTAAGACCACTCTGACCGCTGCTATCACCAAGTACCTGGCTATGAACGGCGGTGCTGAGTACACCGATTACAGCTCCATCGATAAGGCTCCCGAAGAGCGCGAGCGTGGTATTACCATCAACACCGCTCACGTTGAGTA
>JAFQFC010000031.1 GCA_017415775.1 Oscillospiraceae bacterium | reverse complement strand
TTCTTCTGCTGCTCCACGATACGGTTACCGAACTTCTCCTTCCACTGCCACACACGCTCCAGGAACTTCTCACGGCCCAGATCGTAGCGGGTCAGGCCCTCTTCCTTGCGCAGGTTCTCTTCCACCTTGATCTGGGTGGCGATGCCTGCGTGGTCGGTGCCGGGCAGCCACAGGGCCTCATAGCCCTGCATGCGCTTGAAGCGGATCAGAATGTCCTGCAGCGTGGCATCCATGGCGTGACCCATGTGCAGCTGGCCGGTGACATTCGGAGGGGGCATAACGATGGAGAAGGGTTTCTTTTCAGGATTGGGCTCTGCCTTGAAGCAGCCGCCTTCCATCCACATGTCGTAGATCCGGGGTTCCACATCCCGGGGATCATACACTTTGGGCAGTTCTTTACGCATATCGTTTCTCCTTTTAGGATAATTTTGGCAAAACAAAAAGTCCGCTCCGTTTTGCCGTTTGCAAAACAGGGCGAACATCCGTCCGTGGTACCACCTGTATTCGGGATCACTCCCGCACTCTGCCGATACATATACAATATATCGTACCCCGTTAACGGTGGGTTTCCGCCGCAGACTACTGCCAGTTCGTCTGCAGAGCTCCGGGACGACTTGGGCGGCGCTTCACGGGAGCTTACACCGACCGCTCCCTCTCTTGGCATCTGCATTCCGCTTACTGCTTCCCATCAAAGCTGTTTTTTTATGCTTTTTTAGTATAATGCTTCCCTTTTCCTTTGTCAAGAACGGAATTCCAACAGAAAGACACAGTTTTTGCAAAACGCTTGACAAACAAGCTCTACATATGTAGAATATAATTAATACTACAACTGTAGAGGAGTGATCAAATGAGTCATCAAATTCGCCGCCTGCCGGATGCAGAATTGGAAGTCATGCAGGCTCTGTGGGCCTGCGAAGCACCCGCTGCACGAACGGACATAGAGGCGCACCTCTCCCCTTCCCATCCCATGGCCATAACCACGCTGCTGACGCTGCTGACCCGTTTGAGTGAAAAGGACTTCCTCACCATTGAGAAGCAAGGTCGCCGCAGCGTCTACACGCCTTGTGTCACACGGGAGGATTATCTGGCCTCCCAAAGCCGCACCTTCTTTGAAAAGCTGTGCGGCGGCGACGTGTCCGCCTTTGCCAATGCCCTGTGCGGCAGCGGCCTGACGCAGAAGGAGCTGGCGCAGCTGCGAGAGCTTCTGGAAAGGGACGAGCTATGAATCCGGATATCAGTATGGAATTCTTCCTGCGCGTTCTCTTCTCCGGTATCTATGCCGGAGTATTTGCATGGATGATCTGGGACCGGCAGAGTGTGGAGCGAAACAAAGCTGCTCCCGTCAACGAAAAGCGGCAGCGGTATCTGCCCTACATTTCCGGCATGCTGCTGCCCCTGATGCTGGTTTCTCTGTTCGTCATCTTTCTGCCTATTTGGGGCCTGAAATACACGACAAGCGTGATATTTTCCTTCTGCTTTGGAATTTTTCTGCACATCTGTCTGTATTATCTGCTGCTGATGCCGCTGCTTCCCTTCCTGCGCCGGCATTTCAGCGCCCGAGCCTGCGCCGTACTATGGATGCTGCCCAATTATCTTTATATCATGCTGCACGATCCCATGGCGCTGGCAAAACCGCTCCTGATCCTCCCCCTGCCGAATTGGCCGGCCCAATACATGTTTTTTCTGTGGTTTACCGGCTTTTTGGCAGTTTTCCTGTGGAAGACGGGGCAGCATCTGCTGTTCCGCCGCCGTATTCTCTCCGGCAGCCGCCCCGTTCTCAACAACGAAGTCTGGAAGGTCTGGCGTGCAGAACAAACTCATGCACGGCTGAAGAAGGAATATGAGCTTGTGTATTCGCCCCATGTGAAAACGCCCCTGACCATCGGCCTGTTTCGTCGGAGTACCAGGATCGTGCTTCCCATGCGGGAGTATACCGCCGAGGAGCTGGCGTTCATCTTCCGCCATGAGATCGTCCATATCGCCCGGGAGGACGCATGGAATAAGTTCTTCCTCACCTTCTGCACTGCCATGTGCTGGTTCAATCCCCTGATGTGGATCGCCACGAAGAAAAGTTCCGAGGATCTGGAGCTGAGCTGCGACGAAACGGTACTGCTGAACGCCGACGAACAGCAGCGCAAGCAGTACGCCTCCCTCCTGCTGCACACCGCCGGCGACGGACGGGGCTATACCACCTGCCTTGCCGCTTCTGCCAACGCTCTGCGCTATCGTCTGCGCTCCGTGGTCCGTCCCGGCAAGCGGCACAGCGGCGCACTGGTGGTGGGTCTGACCTTCTTCCTGCTCTGTTTCTCCTACGGCCATGTGGCACTGGCCTACGGCGGCACCACCGGTGCAGAGGTGATCTTCCCCCGGGAAAAGGGCACTTATTCGTTCGATCACTACAGCATCAATCTGAACGACGACGTCCGCCGGGAGTACTATCTCGCCGACGGCGAGGATCTGCGTGCATTCCTTTCCCAGCTGCAACTGGCGGAAGTCACCGGGTACTATACACTCTCCGACAGCGAGAAGGTTTTCAGCACCTTTTTGCGGACGCCGGATGGACTGATCCTTGTTGCGCTGCACGATGATCTGCTGCAGCTGCATGCTCTGCGTGCAGACAACTATCATAGCAGCCTCTATTATGTCCGAGGCGGCGTGGATTGGGACAAATTGCAGACGATTCTTACGTCCGTCCCTGATCTGACTGCAGATCTGTACGCTTCCCCAAGCCAACATTACAAGCTGGGCCCTCACCTTGACAGAGTACAGCGGATCGAGGGTAACACCCGCACCACCACTTACGAACATACTCTTGCGGCCAACACTTTCTACGGTGTATATGACAGCGAAGGTTACACCAAGGCGACACTCACCTTCCACGGGACGCTGGCTGCACCTCTTCGTATCGAGGTACTGGACGAGAGCGGACAGCTTCTCCATACCATGGACGCAACCGACACCCATCACAGGTACACCTTCCATTTCAAAGAGGGCTACAGAAAATATGTGATCTACGCTTCCTTCTGCGATCAGGAAGGCACTTTGTGGGAAGCCGCCTATTCCTTCGAAGTAGAACACTTGGCAACAGAACCCATCATTTATGAATGAGAAAAAGGCTGCAGCAGCGCTGCAGCCTTTCCTTTTTCACATTTACATGGCAATGGTGATCCGCAGGCTGGGGTTCTCCCGTGCTGCGTCCAGCATCAGGTCCATGGCCCGGGCCAGATAGCCCTCCCGGGGCCAGCAGCGCAGAACGATCTCCGTATCCCGCACCTCGCCCAGACAGTCGTACAGGGCGTCCAGATTGCGGCCGTACCATTCCGGCAGCTGCAGCTGCTGCGCCACCGCATCATGGAACTGGGTCCGGGTAGTGATGGCGCTTCCGTCCAGAATGACCTGCTTCATTTCACCTCGGCCTCCTTCATCTCATAGTCCTCCGTGAACCACAGCACGGTAAAGCTCTCATAGTGGTCGTCGGTATAGTAGATGTAGCCGTCGCTGGAGAATACGATGCGCTTGGCGCCACGGCTTTTGGCGCCCATGGTGTCAATATCGCACTCGGTATACGTAGCATCCTCCGGCAGAATCCCTTCATAGTTGCCGAATCGGTCACCACCGATGCAGCAGCCGGGGGCATAGGGCTCCAGCGAGCCGCCGGGCCAGCCCAGCTTTTCCGCTTCCTTCTTGGTGATGAAGTTGTCGGGCAGACGTCCGTAAACCCAAAGATACAGGGCCACATCGTCCTTGCTGGTATAGCTGCCGTCTTCGTTGAGACCATGGGGGTCATCTTCGTTGCTGCCGTCGTTGTCCGTGTTGCCCTGGCTGGTCTGTGCCTGTTCGATGGCATTGGCCACCTCATCCCAGTCCACCTCGCCAAGGATGTCCACCACTTCGCTGCAGCCAAACAGGGACAGGCTGAGGAGAAACGCCAGCAGCAGCGTCAGAAGCTTTTTCATTTTGCTGCCTCCTTTTCCAGTACTACAGGCGTGCCGCCGGTGCAAACGGTGCCGTTTCGCACCTCCACTTCCCGGCCGTCGATCATATCACAATACAGGCCGTCGGGCAGGTTCACTGCCACGGTGCCTTCTGCACCATGCACAGGGAATACGCCCCACACCCGCTTCTCAGGCGCCACATAGGAGCCCACGATCACGCCGCCGTCGCAGCGCAGGCGATAGTCGCCCCCCAGAGGCAGACGGCGCTTCATGGCACGCAGCTGTTTGAGATAGGGCTGCCAGTCGGCTTGCTTGTCACCGAAGTTATCGTCCTTGTCAAACAGGGTGACTGCCTTCTTTGCGCCGAACTCAGTACCGCCGTAGAGCATGGTGGTACCACGTTCAAAATAGCTGAATGCCATCCAGCTGCGCAGGGCATCGTCGTTTTCCACCTTGGAAGCAAACCGGGGCTGGTCGTGATTTTCCAGACAACGCAGCTTCACATAGTTACCGGGGTAAACGCCCTCCTGGAAGTTCAGGACACGGATATAGTCCTGCAGCGTGCTGCTGCCGTTAAATACGCCGTCAAATACATCCCATACATCGTAGGGATAGCAGATGTCAAAGGCCTCGTACAGCTCGCTGTCGCTGGCGCAGCAGGCGCCCTCGCTGCGCATACCGCGCACATGATCCTGAAACACGCTCTCAGCCAGCCAGATGCAGCCCGGGCGCACCTTCTCCACAGCCTCGCGGGCTTCACACCAGAAGTCCACCGGCACCATGCTGGCCACATCGCAGCGGAAACCGTCCACGATGCCGGCCCACATCACCAGCGTTTCGATCTGGTAGTCCCACAGGCCATGATGGCTGTAGTCCAGATCCACAATGTCCCACCACTCGGCCACATGGCGGCTGGGATTGCCGTCAGCATCGCAGAAGAAATATTCCGGATGCTCTGCCGCCAGCACCGAATCGGGTGCGGTGTGGTTATAGACCACGTCGATAATGCACTTCATGCCCCGATCGTGGATCTCTGCCACCAGATGCTTCAGGTCATCCAGCGTGCCGTACTCGGGATTGATGGCCCGATAGTCGCTGATGGCATAGGGGCTGCCCAACTCGCCCTTGCGGGCCACTTTGCCGATGGGATGGATGGGCATGAGCCAGATAATATCCGTGCCAAGGGCGGCAATACGGTCCAGATCCCTCTCCAGCGCCCGGAACGTGCCCTCTTTCGTATGGTTGCGGACAAACACGGAATACATCAGCTGTCTGCGCAGATTCAAATCAGTGTTCTTGGCCATAGTTTCTCCTTATTGCAGCATTGCAAGAAAGTCTTCTTCACTCAGTACCGGAATGCCCAGTTCCTGCGCCTTGCGCAGTTTGGAACCGGCACCGGGACCGGCCACCACATAGGTGGTCTTTTTGGAAACGGAGGACGCCGCCTTGCCGCCGCGCTTCTCCACCATCTCTCCCGCCTCTTCACGGGTGAAGCGCTCCAAAGCTCCGGTCAGCACGAAAGTCATTCCGGCAAAGCGGCTGTCAAGTGCTTTCTCTTTACATTCCATATTAACACCGGCGACCTTCAGCCGTGCCAGCAGATCCTGCGACTGGGGGTTGTCCATCCAGCTGCGGAGATAAGCAGCCGTAATGGGGCCCACGTCATTGATCGCTGTCAGTTCTTCCGCCGATGCGGCGCAGAGGGCATCCATCGTGCCGAAGTGCTGGGCCAGCGTCTTGGCAGCCTTCTCACCCACCTGGCGGATGCCAAGGGCGAAGATCAAACGCCACAGATCGTTTTCCTTACTTTTAGCGATAGCCTTCACCGCATTGTCAGCGGATTTATCGCCCATACGATCCAGCTTGGCGATCGCCTCCGCCTTCAGATCGTACAAATCTGCCGCTGTGGACACCAGGCCGCTGTCCACCAGCTGACCCATGACGGCAGGACCGAGGCCCTCAATATCCATGGCACTGCGGCTGGCAAAATGGGTCAGATTCCGCAGCAGCTGGGCAGGGCACTCGGCGCCCGTGCAGCGCACGGCAGCGCCGTCCGGGTCACGGGACACCGGGGCTCCGCAGACCGGGCAGGTCTCCGGCAGGCGGTACGGCACCGTTCCCTCGGGACGCTTGTCCTTCACCACTTCCACGATCTCGGGAATGATCTCGCCGGCTTTCTGCACGATGACGGTATCGCCGATGCGAATGTCCTTTTCCATGATGTAGTCCTGATTGTGAAGCGTCGCATTGGTAACGGTCGTGCCGGCCAGGCGGACAGGCTTCAGCACCGCTTTGGGCGTCAGAACGCCGGTACGGCCCACCTGCACCACGATATCCACCAGCTGCGAAGGCTTCTGCTCCGGGGGATACTTGTAGGCAATGGCCCACCGGGGGCATTTGGCGGTGCTGCCCAGCTTTTCCCGCAGGGCCAGATCGTTGAGCTTGATCACCGCACCGTCCATATCAAAGGGAAACTCCATGCGGGTATCATTGAGCCGGTCGATCTCTGCCAGCAGATCCTCTGCGCTGCTGAGGCAGCGGTTGGGGATCACCTTGAAATGCTGGCTTGCCAGATATTCCATGGTCTCGGTATGGGTGGCGAAGGTCTTCCCTTCCGCCAGCTGCAGATTGAAAATGGCAATGTCCAGCTTACGGCTGGCCGCCACCTTGGGATCCAACTGGCGCAGCGAACCGGCAGCAGCGTTGCGGGGATTGGCCATCAGGGGCTGGCCTGCGATCTCACGCTGGGCGTTCAGCTCCTCAAACACGGTGCGGGACATATACACCTCGCCGCGGACAATGAGGCGGGGCAGCTTCTCCGGCAGCGTCATGGGGATGGAGCGAATGGTGCGGAGGTTTTCCGTCACATCCTCGCCCACACGGCCGTCGCCACGGGTCGCACCACGGACAAACACGCCGTCACGGTACTCCAAAGCCACAGACAGACCGTCCACCTTCGGCTCCACGCTGTAAGCCGGAGCATCCACCGTCTCGGCCACACGGGCGAGGAACTCCCGTACCTCGTCACCGTCGAACACGTCCTGCAGGCTTTCCAGCGGCACAGCATGCTCCACCTGCTGGAATTCCTTCAGCGCCGGGCCGCCCACACGCTGGGTCGGTGAATCCGGCGTGATCTCTTCGGGATGCTCCCGCTCCAGATCCTCCAGGCGGCGCAGCTTATGGTCATATTCATAGTCAGAGATGGTTGGGTCATCCAACACATAATACCGATAGCCGTGGGCATTCAGTTCGTCCCGCAGCTGTTTCATTTCCTGGCGATAGTCCATAGTTTCACCTTATCCGTTGTTCAAAATATAGTCTTCTGCGTAATCGTCGATCTCGTTGGGCGATGTGCTGAAATAGGTATAATTCTCCGGCACGCTGCCGACGATCACCGTTTCTGCTACAGAAATCTCATTATTCACCTTTGTCGAAGTGCGAAATCCCGGCAGGAGGATGCTCATATTCACCTGCACATCCAGCAGGATCTGGTGGCGGGTCTGGTTGATGCCGGCAGAGCCAAACGTATTGCGAAAGCTGGCGGTGGTGGATCCCACCGACTGCATCTTCACCTTCAGCGCCGGGCCGCGACCGGCCAGCAGCGAGGAACCGGTCAGCGTTCCGATAGGAATGGCCAGCGTGGTGGTGGAAACTTCCGAAAGCCGCAGCAAAATATCATCAGCGATTCGGCTCTGCAGCCGGTTGAATGCCGCCATATTGCTCTTGAGCGCCGTCACACGGCCCTCAGCGTCTTTTTCAAACTCCACCAAGATCCCATAATCGATCTCGCCGCCCTGAATGGCATCGTTCACCGCTTCCACCACGATACGGTTCACCGTGTTGGAGACCCGGGCCGTCGCCATGCTGACGAGAATGGGCTCCATGTGGATAACGGCCATGCAAACCACTGTCGTCAGCACAAGTACGATCAGTGCCGACCAGATGGCCAGCCGCTGCCGCCCACTCAGGCGAATATAGCGAAGTCTTCCCACGGCACACACCTCCGTTTCAGTGTATGCCGCAGGAGCGCATTTCGTTACTGCCAGCCGTTGACAATGGCCTTGAATGCCTTGCCGCGGGCCATAAAGTTGGGGAACTGGTCAAAGGAAGCGCAGGCCGGAGACAGCGTCACCACATCGCCCTCCACCGCATAGGTGCGGGCAGCTTCGGCAGCTTCTGTCAGGTTGGAGGCCGTCACGATGGTGGGCTTTCCCGCTTCGTAACCGGGAGCTGCCTCCACAGCAGCACGGATCTTATCGGCGGTAGCGCCGCACAGCACCAGCACCTTCACTCGCTCCACCACTTCGGGGCCCAGTTCATCGAAGGGGATATTCTTATCGTAGCCGCCGGCGATGAGGATCAGCTTCTCCTTGAAAGAGCGCAGACCGGCAATGGTCCGGGTGGGGCTGGATGCGATGGAATCGTTGTAATAGCGCACACCGTCCAGCGTGCGTACCAGCTCGATGCGATGCTCCACACCGCCGAATTCCCGGGCAAAGGTGCGGATGGTCTCGTCATCCACCAGTCCTTCCAGGGCGGCAATGGCGGCCATGTAGTTCTCTACATTGTGGATGCCGGGCAGCTTGATGTCTGCCGTAGTCATCACCACAGTCTCCGCACCGCCGTAGCAGCGGACGATCTCCTCACCACGCAGATACACACCGTTCTCCACCGTATTGCGGCGGGAGAACATCCGCACTTCGCCCAGCGCACGTCCGGACTGCGCACGGGTGATATCGTTGTCCAGATTGAACACCGCCACATCCCCGGCGCTCTGGTGCAGGAAAATATTCTCCTTGGAGGCCACATACTCCTCCATGCCCTTGTGCATATCCAGGTGATTGGGGGACAGATTGGTCACCACACAGATGTGGGGGCTCTTGGTCATCGTCATCAGCTGGAAAGAGGACAGCTCCAGCACCACGCTGTCAGCAGGATCCATCTCTCCTGCCTCCACCAGCAACGGCTTGCCGATATTGCCGCCTACATGGACGGTGCGGCCGGAGGCTCGCAGAAGCTCTGCAATCATCGTGGTGGTTGTGGTCTTGCCGTCGCTGCCGGTCACAGCGATGATGCTGCAGGGACACACATCAAAGAACACTTCCATCTCCGAGGTGATGACGCTGCCCTTCTCCCGGGCAGCCAGCAGCTGCGGCACATCGGGACGCATACCCGGCGTGCGGAAGATCACGTCCTGATCCAATCCTTCCAGATAATCGCTGCCCAGCTGCAGCTTGGCGCCGCCCGCTTCCAGTTCCATTGCCAGCTCGCCCAGATCGGTACGGCTGCGCTTATCGCAGGCGGTAACGGAAATGCCGCTTTGCAGCAGCAGACGGATCAGCGGCGTATTGCTCACACCGATGCCGATGACGGCCACCGTCTTTTCCCGCAGGGACTGCAAATACTCCTGTAATGTCATAGAGATGTCCTCCCGTTGAACACATTTTCTTACAGACTATATTATACCGCAACTTTTTCCATAGTTCAATGAAATTCATTCCCCGGCCGTTGACTTTCCGCTCTCCTTTTTGTAAAATAGACCTGCGAGTAGGCCAGACAGTCGCGGGAACAAGGCGAAAGCCTGTTCATGAGGAAAGTCCGGGCTCCACAGGGCAAGGATAACGGGTAACGCCCGCCGAAGGCGACTTCAGGAAAAGTGCAACAGAGATATACCGCCTCATTTGAGGTAAGGGTGGAAAGGCGAGGTAAGAGCTCACCCGACGGCTCGAAAGTGTCCGTCGCTGTAAACTCTATCCGGAGCAACACCGCTATGGGAGCAACAGGCTTGCCCGGCCGCTCCCGGGGTGGCTTGATCGTATCGGCAACGGTACGACTAGATAGATGACTGTCAAATACAGAACCCGGCTTACAGACTTGCTCGCACACACGATATGAGGCCGTCGGCGTGGACCGCTGACGGCCTCTCCCCTTTTTATCCGCTCTCTTTGTGCATGATGTACAAAGAGAACGGGTAATTTTTTATGTCTATTCTCCATTTTACTTCTTTACATCACCACGCTAAAGTGTTAATATATCAACAGTGAAACACGGGGCTCGTAACGCCCGATCAACTAAATGGAGGATTTGAAAATGAAGAAGATGAAAAAGTTCCTGAGCCTGGCTCTGGCTCTCGTGATGATGGTTTCCCTGCTGGCCGCCTGCGGCAGCAAGGACAGCGGCAAGCAGAAGCTGATCGTCGGCTTCGACGCTGAGTTCCCTCCCTACGGCTTCCTGGCTGCCGACGGCAGCTATGACGGCTTCGACCTGGCCATGGCCGAAGAGGTCTGCAAGCGTCTGGACTGGGAGTTCGAGGCTGTGGCGATCGACTGGAACAGCAAGGACACCGAACTGAAGAGTGGCAACATTAACTGCATCTGGAACGGCTTTACCTACAACGGCCGTGAAAACGACTATACCTGGTCCGATCCCTATGTGGATAACAGCATCGTCATCGTGGTCAAGGCTGACTCCGGCATCAAGACTCTGGCTGATCTGGCCGGCAAGACCGTGATGGCCCAGGCTGCCTCCTCCGCTGTGGATGCCATCAATGGCAACGAGGCTTTCAAGGCCACTCTGAAGGAAGTTGTCGAGCTGCCCGACTACAACAATGGCTTTATGGAGCTGAAGCAGGGCACTGTGGACGCTGTTGCTGCCGACATCGGTGTGGCCGCTTACCAGATGGCCAACAACAGTGGTGACTATGTGATGCTGGACGAGGCTATTTCCAGCGAGCAGTATGCCGTTGGCTTCCTGCTGGGCAACACCGAGCTGCGTGACGCCGTGAACGGTGAGCTGAAGAAGATGGCTGCAGACGGCACCATGATGAAGATCGCCGAGAACTATGTGGACGCCGGTCTGGTGCTGGATAACCTGTGCATGTGCAACTGAGAAAAAACAGGAGTTTTACCGAACTTAAAAAATGGTTTTGAATTGGGTGGGGGCATAGCCTCCGCCCAATTCGGCGGTTTTACGAAACAATAATCAACGGAATTGAGGACACATTTATGACCTTTCAAACCATGATCACGCAGCTGGGACAAGGTTTTGGCACCACGCTGTCCATCTTTTTTCTGACGCTGCTGGGCTCCCTCCCCCTGGGTCTGCTGGTCACCTTTGGCCGCCGCAGCAAGTTCGCCCCTCTGCGCGGATTTATTAAATTCTATATTTCTATTATGCGCGGCACGCCCCTGATGCTGCAGCTGATCGTCGTATTCTACGGACCGAATCTGATTTTCGGGCTCTCCGTTCCCTCCAACTGGCGCTTTATTGCAGCCATCGTCGCCTTTGTCATCAACTACGCCGCCTACTTTGCCGAGATCTATCGCGGCGGTATTGAGTCCATTCCCGTCGGCCAGTACGAAGCTGCCGAGGTATTGGGTTACAGCAAAAGCCAGACCTTCCTCAAGATCATTCTGCCCCAGATGGTCAAGCGGGTACTCCCCTCTGTGACCAATGAGGTCATCACCCTGGTCAAGGACACCTCTCTGGTCTATGTCATCGGTGTTGTGGAAATGTTCACCCGTGCCAAGCAAATTGCCGTCGCCCCCGACTCTCCCGGCATCGTTACTCTGTTTGTGGCCGGTGTTTTCTACTATGTGTTCAACTTTATCGTGGCCTGGGTCATGGAGCGCATTGAAAAGCGCCTGAACTATTATCAGTAAAGGAGGGAACGTTCGATGAAAGTATTGGAAATCAAAAATATCAAGAAGAGCTTCAACGACCAGACCCTCCATGTGCTCAAGGACATCTCCCTGAGCGTCGATGAAGGCGAAGTGGTTGCCATCATCGGTCCTTCCGGTTCCGGCAAGTCCACGCTCCTGCGCTGCGCCACGCTGCTGACAGAGATGGACAGCGGCGACCTCATCTATGCCGGCAACTACGCCGCCAAAAACGATGAAAACGGCCAGAGCGTCTACGCCGGCAAGGAAGAACTGAAGAAGATCCGCAGCCTTTTCGGTCTGGTGTTCCAGAACTTTAACCTCTTCCCCCACTACTCCGTCATGAAGAATCTGACAGACGCCCAGATCTGCGTGCTGGGCCGCAGCAAGGAGGAAGCAGAAAGCCGCGCCCGCAGCCTGTTGGAGAAGATGGGCCTGGCCGACAAGGGCAGCGCCTATCCCTGCGAGCTGTCCGGCGGACAGCAGCAGCGTGTGGCCATTGCCCGCGCTCTGGCCATGGATCCCCAGATCCTCTTCTTTGACGAGCCCACCTCCGCCCTGGATCCCGAGCTGACCGGTGAGATTTTGAAGGTCATCCGTCAGCTGGCCGACGAGAACATGACCATGGTCATCGTCACTCACGAAATGGCTTTCGCCCGGGATGTGGCTGACCGTGTCATCTTCATGGACGGCGGCGTTATCGTGGAGCAGGGTGACCCCAAGGAGGTCATCTCCAACCCCAAGGAGGAACGCACCCGTCAGTTCCTGGCTCGTTTCGCCGCAAAATAATGGCAGGAAAATGAAAAAACCGCCCAGTGGGCGGTTTTTTTATGTCCTTACTCTGGGGATCAGCAGCATTCCTCCGGGCAGAGGTGCCCCCTGCTCCAGATGGTTGGCGCTCTCGATCACCGTCGGCGCCGTGCGGTACGCCTTGGCGATCTCCCAAAGACTTTCCCCCTTCTCCGTGCGGCGCAGCACGACGGAAGGCCGTTCTCCCCGTTCGTCCGGCAGTAATTCCGCTGCCGACACCGAGTCAATCCGGGTCTGTTCCGTCCGGTACAGAAAAAAATCCACAGGGATCCGGATCTCGCAGCGATTGGGGCCGTTATGAACGATCACCGGGGCACAAACCGCTCGCACCGCTTCCGGGTGCAGCGGCGTGTGGATCTCCAGCTCTGCCGTTCGCTCGGTGCTGACCGGTGTGCCGGAATCATCCAGATAGAGAAGCTGCAGGCGCAGCTCTGTCCGCAGCGCCGTCCCATCCAATTCCTGGGCAATGGTAACGCCGCTGCACTCCAAGGCGGTAATGCAGGCAAAAGGTTCCTGCTGGCCAAATTCCAGCGTCTGCACCGTTTCCTGCCGCAGGACTTCCGGCGGCAGCGGCGTCGGAATCTCACTGCACCGGCACTCCACTTTCGCCTCGTCGGTAACGCTGTAGAGGTCCTCCACGTACTCCAGCAGTTTCTGCTCGTAGACCTTCAGCACCAGGCCGATCCGGGCCGAAACCCCAAAGCCTACGCCATCGTCCAAGCGGATCAAACGAACATCGCTGTCCTGCACCCAGATCTCCGGGCAATACTCCGCCTGCTCCGGCAGATCTGCCCCATCCACCACTTGGGAGAACGGCAGCAGCAGGTCGCAGCAGTCCAACCTTTGCTCCTTGGTGCGATACAGCAGTGAAAGGGCCGCTTCTCCCTTCACGATCAGCTTGCTGTTCAAGCGCTGGCAGCCGGTAACACGCAGCGTCAATCGATCCAGCAGAAGATCCTCCGGCACCCCGTCATCCGGTCCCGGACGGCACTCCTGATGAAAGCTGAACTCCCGTTCCAGTACCCGGGACAACATCTGCACGCTCTGTTGGCAGCGGCGTACCTGCAGCGCCGGGTCCTCCGGCACATCGCAGCAAATCCTGCGCTCCGGACAGAGGATTCCCTCCACATCGAATTCCACGATAGCACGGATGTAGATTTTGCGAGCGCCTACCGCCCTGGCTTCCACCATTTGCAGCCGTCCGCTTCCGCAGATACTGCTGCAGCCCCGCAGCCGCTCATCATCCACCGTGCAGGAGAGCGGGACACTCAGCGTCAAGCTCCGCAGCCCTGCGCTTTCCTCCGAAGTATAGAGAACTGTCGTTCGCACGGTGCCGTTGATGGTCAGTCGTGCGCCCTGCATCTTTTTCTCCCGGATCTTCAGCTGTCCCACCGTGTCCACGATCCGGGCCACATCCGGGCAATATTCCGGGATAGCCGTCTCCATGGTCTCCTCGTGGCTGACCACCACACGCCGTGCCGCCTCGCAGCAGCCCACTTCCTGCATTTTCAGATCAAGTTCCATTCGCATACCCTCACAATCACTGGTGCTTTCTGTGCTGTTCAAGGGTATGCGGCGATGCAGTTCCTTATGCCTCTACGCCAAAGAGCTTCCCCAGGATCCCCCGCAGCAATCGGGGCGCTTTCCATACCACGACCTTCATCCGTCTCCCCTCCTTTACCGTTTCAAACAGCAGCAGCCGCTGGCGATCAGCAGAAAGGCCACCAGAAACATCAGCGCTCCCACCGGGAACACCGCAGCCACCAGGATCCCCAATCCCAGACAAAGGGCGCAAATGCCCACGAAGCTGCCGCAATCGTTTCTTCTCATACCTTTTCCTCCTCTGCCACAGTATATGAAACAGCAAAAGAGGAGTGCGTAGGCACTCCTCTTTTCTCACTTTTTATCCCATTCGTTGACGTCTTTCAGCTCTTCCGCCAGACGTACATAGCTGGCATGGCGGGAACGGGGGATCTTCCCTTCCTTCATGGCCGCCAGCACGGCGCAGCCCTTCTCCTTGACGTGGCGGCAGCCCACAAAGCGGCACTCATCCACATAAGGTGCAAACTCCGGGAACGTCTCCGGCAGCCGACGCTTCAGCTCCAGATTCAGCTCCTCCGTGTCGAAGGAAGAAAAACCGGGGGTATCGATCACATAGGTGTCGCCGCCCAGGGAAAACATCTCCACGTGGCGTGTGGTATGACGGCCACGGCCCAAGGCTTTGCTCACCTCACCCACCGGCAGGGCAAACGCCGGATCCAGCGCATTGAGAATGCTGGATTTTCCAACGCCCGAGTTGCCTGTAAAGGCACTTAGCTTGCCAGCGATTGCCTGCCGCAATTCGTCAAGGCCTTCCCCCGTTTCTGCGCTGACACGAAGTACCGGAATGGCGGACGCACGATAAATGGCATACAGTTCCTCCGCCGGATCCAGATCACATTTGTTCAGCACCACCAGCACCTCGCAGCCTTTCAGCGCCGCAATGGCAGAAATGCGGTCGATCAAATAAGGATCCGTCACAGGAATGGCATTGGCCGCAATGATCACCAGCTGGTCAATATTGGCGGCGGCAGGGCGGGAAAAAATATTCTTTCGCTCCTCCACTGCTTCCACGAAACCTTCGCCGTTGCCCAGCTCCCGTACCTGCACCCAGTCACCCACCATAGGGGACATGCCTTCACGGCGGAACTTACCACGGGCACGGCACTGCAGCACCTCACTGCCGGTATTGACATAGTAAAAGCCGCTGAGGGCTTTTTCGATCCTGCCTCTCAAAATGTGATCACCTCAGAGATCTCCTCTTTGCCATTCACATAAACCACCACGGTGGCTTCCGTTCCCTGTTCGCCCATGAACGTGTAGCTGCCTTCCCGGGAGGTCGTGGTATCCACCTGAACCGTGTCCACGATGGAGTCGTTCAAACGGAATTCTACCCGCACTGTGTCGGTATACGTGTCGGGAATAGCATAGTGGTAGGTATACTGCACCATCACCGGCTCCACAGGCTCAGGCCCCTTGCTGACGGTGAAGGTGATCGTATCGCCCTTCTTGGCCTCGGTGTCGGCGGTAAGGGACTGCTTGATCACCGTTCCTTCCGGGGCGTCGCTGAACTCCTCACTGTGAGAGCCCACCGTCAATCCCAGATTTTCTGCTTCCAGTGCTGCTGCATCCAGCGTTTTACCGGCGAAATTCGGCACCTTGAAGGGCTTCTCTTCCGGCCCCTTGCTGACGATCAGCAGCACCGTATCGCCCTTTCTCAACGGCTCGCCGGCAGCCGGCTCGGTGGAAATCACTTCACCGTCCGCATACTTGTCGCTGAATTCGTACTTCGTCTGGAACAGCAGGTCCCACTTCATGTTGGTCAGTTCCACCTTGGCAACCTGATAGTCCTTGCTGCTCAGGCTGGGCATGACCTTCTCCTCTTCCTCGGCGCAGACATAGACGCTGATGATCAGGTCGTTCTTCCGCTCCGTACCTGCTTTGGGGTCCTGGTCGATGATCTGGCCCGGCTCATAGTCCGGGGTCAGCTTGCTGCCCACCACTTCGATGGTGAAAATGTCCTTGATCTCCGGCAGCTGCTCCGCCTCTTCCACCGTCATACCCAGCAGATGAGGCACCTCAAAGGTATCGGGAGCCTTCGGGCCGCCGAAATTGCTCACCAGTTTGATGATGACAAAGAGCAACAGCAGCAGCGCCAGCACCGCACCGCCGGCGATCATCATGGTACGCTGGCTGCGCTTCTTTTCCTCTGCTGCGGCCTCTGCCTGCTTCTGCTCACGGGCAGCCCGGGTGGCAGCAGCTACCTCGGCCGTCTTGATGGGCTGGGTAGGATCGCTGTCGGCACCCAGATCGGCACGGATATAGCCCAGATCGGCAGCGGGATCCTTGCGGAACTTCTCCAGATCGGCCAGCATGTCCTCAGCCGTCAGATAGCGCTTGGCGATGTTGGGGTTCATGGCCTTCATGCAGATCAGTTCCAGCGCCTCAGGCACATTGGCATTGATCTCGCTGGGATTCAGCGGCACAGAGCTCAGGTGCTGGATGGCCACAGACACGGCGCTGTCACCCTCAAAGGGCAGACGACCGGTCAGCATCTCGTAAAGCACTACGCCGGCGGAATAGATATCCGAGCGGGCATCTGTCCGGTCACCCCGGGCCTGCTCGGGGGAAATATAATGCACGCTGCCCAGGGCTTCCTGGGTCAGGGTATTGCTGGTGTTGGCCAGACATGCGATGCCGAAGTCAGCCACCTTCACGCTGCCGTCGCGCAGGATCATGATATTGTGGGGCTTGATGTCCCGATGAATGATCCCACGGCTGTGGGCGTGGCTCAGACCCCGCATGATCTGGGTAATGAAGTGCAGCGCCTCACGCCAATCCATCTGGCCACGACGCTCCATATATTGTTTCAGGGTAATACCCTCGATGAGTTCCATCACGATGTACTCCAGGTCACCGCTGCGGGACACATCATAGACAGACACGATATTGGCGTGGGACAGCTGTGCCACAGCCCGGGACTCGTCCCGGAAGCGGCGGCGGAAATCCTCGCTGTCGGCCAGATCGCTCTTGAGGATCTTGACCGCAACCATACGGTTGAGGCGGTGGCACTTGGCCTTGTAAACAAGGGCCATGCCACCCCGGCCGATCTGCTCAAGAAGCTCATATCGGTTGTCCAACATTTTTCCGATGTACTGATCCATAGTTAGACCGTTCCTTTCCTTATGCTGGCAGATCAAATGTTCATCAGGAGCACCGCCGTCACGTTATCCGGTGCGCCCCGTCGCCGGGACAGCTCCAAAAGCCGTGCAAGGCAGGTCTCCGGTTCCCCATGACGGGTCACCTCGAACAAGATCTCCTGGTCCGATACGGTATTGACCAGACCATCGGAGCAGAGCAGCAGGAAATCTCCCTGCTTCCACTCCACATAAAAGTTATCCGTCAGGACGGATGCGTCAGGGCCCAAAGCCCGGGTGATCAGATTGCGCTGGGGATGACGTTTGGCCTCTTCCGGCGTCAGTTCGCCACGTTCCACCAGCACTTCCACCAACGAATGGTCACGGCTCACCTGTCGGATGCCATCGCCGTTGATGTGATAGGCTCGGCTGTCACCCACGTTGACGATGACCACCTGCTCCTCCTGGACCAGCGCACAGACCAATGTGGTGCCCATGTGCTGGTACTCTTCATTCTCAGCCGCTGCCGTGCGGATGGCATCGTTGGCCAGCGCCACGGTGTAATCGGCAGCCTGTACGATCTGCTGCAGGCCCATGTCCTTTTGCAGCAGCCGCTCCATCTCCCGTTGGAAGGTCTCCACTGCGATGGAACTGGCCATCCGGCCGCCGGCCGGGCCGCCCATACCGTCACAGACCACAGCGGAAGTATAGGTGGAAATGGTACGCACATCATAAGAGTCCTGGTTTTCCCGGCGGACCAGACCCGTGTCGGTAATACCCCACGATCTCATGGTTACAGCTCTCCCCTTTCCTCCATTGCTTTGCGGCGCAGCTGGCCGCAGGAAGCGTCAATATCGCCGCCCAAGCTGCGGCGCACCGTGGCCGTTACGCCATGGGATTGCAGCCGCTTCTGGAACGCCGCCACCCGTTTACTGGGCTTGAAGGGGCTTTCCACCACGTCGTTGAGCGGGATCAGATTCACATGACCGGGCATACCGGCAATTCGCTTGGCGATCAGGTCTGCCTGCCAGTCGTTGTCGTTGACACCGTCGATCATGGAATATTCAAAAGAAATACGCCGGCCTGTTTTCTTGAAATAGCGATGACAGGCCGCAAACAGCTCCTCTACATCATACGCACGGTTCACCGGCATGATCCGGGAGCGGGTCTCCGTGTCCGGCGCATGAAGGGACACAGACAGCGTCAGCTGCAGCTGCAGCTCCGCCAGCCGGTCAATGCCTGGTACCACACCACAGGTGGACAGGCTGATGTGACGCATGCCGATGTTCATGCCGTCGGCATGATTGATGAGTTCCAGGAAGCGCAGCACGTTGTCCATGTTGTCCAGCGGCTCGCCAATACCCATCAGCACGATGTTGGAGATCTCCTGCCCGCTTTCCAGTTGGGTGAACAGCACCTGATCCACCATTTCCGAAGGCGTCAGGTCACGCAGCTTGCCAGCAATGGTGGACGCACAGAAGGCGCAGCCCATGCGGCAGCCCACCTGAGAGGAAATGCATACGGTGTTGCCGTGCTTATACTGCATCAGCACCGTTTCAATGCAGTTTCCGTCCTGCAGCTCCCACAGGTACTTAATGGTACCGTCCAGCCGGGACATCTGCTTGCGGGCCACCGTGGGCGCTGTGATGTAGTACCGTGCCGCCAGCTTTTCCCGCAGCGCCTTGGAGAGATTGCTCATCCCTTCAAAGTCGGTCACACCCTTATGCAGCCATGTGAAGATCTGCTTACCGCGAAATGCAGGTTCACCCATCTCACGGCATGTCTGGGTGATCTCCTCCAGGGTCATGGATTTAATATCGGTCATGCAATACGCCTCATTTCCTGCGCATACGGCAGATATAGAATCCGTCAGTACCATACCGCTGGGGCCACAGGGTCAAATGCCCCTTGCTGGCACCAATGGGCAGCGGCAAAGTAAAGCTTTCCAGTGTAAAATCAAGGTGTTTGGCCAGAAACTCTTCGGTCACCTGCTCATTCTCCTCCGGCAGCACCGTGCAGGTGGAGTAGATCAGCGTTCCGCCGGGCCGCACATAGGTGGCGGCATTTTCCAGAATCGCCTTCTGGATCTCCGGCAGCTGGGCCAGTTCCTTCTGTTTTTTGTAGCGGATATCCGGCTTCTTGCGGATGATACCCAAACCGGAGCAGGGTACGTCGGCCACCACCAGATCGGCCGTCTGCTGCCATGCACTGTGATGCTCCCGACCATCGGCCTGCGCCACACGAATGCTTTTGATTCCCAGTCGCTGCGCACTCTTTTCCAGCAGCTGCAGCTTATGGGGATGGATATCGCAGGAGACGATCTGGCCCTGATCCTGCATGTCAATGGCCAGCGAGAAGGACTTGCCGCCGGGTGCAGCACATACGTCCAGCACCTTGGCATCCTGTGCCGGTGCGGCGATCACCGCCACCAGACGGGCGGCAGCGTCCTGCACCATGAAGCGGCCCTCCGTGAAGGCCGGCAGACTCTCCAGATCGCCGGTGGCGCTGACCTCGAAGCAGCCGGGCAGCCACGGATGCTTTTCCACCGCAGCGCCTGCCTGACGCAGCTCCTTTTCCAGCGCATCAGGGGTCGTCTTGAGATGGTTGGTCTGGATGGTGGTGGGCACCACCTCATTATTCAGCCGCAGGAAGCACTCCGCTTCCTCCGCACCCAGCAGGTCGATCAGCCGTTCCACCAGCCACTTGGGATGGCTGTAGCGGATGGACAGATAGTCCGCCGTAGCACCGGGCAGCGCCGGCATATTCATCCAGTTAGCCACAAATTTCCGCAGCACGGCGTTGACCATGCCGGCCGCCTTGGGGCGGTTGGCACGGCGGGTCATCTCCACCGCCTCGTTCACCGCAGCGTGATGGGGGATCTTATCCATAAACAGGATCTGGTAACCGCCGATGCGCAGAATGTTGCGAATGACGCTCTCCAGCTTTTCTGCCTTCTGGGTGCAGTAGCAGCTGATGTAGTAATCCAGCAGCATCTTGTTCTGCACCACGCCGTAGCTCAAACGGGTGGCCAGCGCCGCCTCACGACTGTCCAGCTGATTTTTGGCAATGGTGCGCTTGAGACTGCCGTCAGACCATGCATTGGCACTGTCGATCTGCATCAGCACTTCCAGCGCCACGTCACGGGCGCCCGGCTTTCTCTTCTCTTTCATACGCCCACCTGTACGCTGTGACCACGCAGATAGTCAGCAGCAGCCATGCGCTTACCGCCCTCGCCCTGCAGCTGGGTGATCAGCAGCGTGCGGCCGTCACCGCAGGCTATCTCAATGCCCTGCTTGCCGGCGGACACCACCGTGCCGGGAGCAGCCGTGGTCTCGCCGCCGAAAGCGGTCTTGTGTACCTTCACATTCTTACCGCCCACCACGGTGTTGGCGCAGGGCCAGGGGATCAAACCACGGACCTGATCATGGATCTGGCGGGCAGACTTCGTCCAGTCAATGGGCGAAAGCGCCTTGCTGAGCATGGGAGCATAGGTATGCTTTTCGTGGTCCTGAGGCGTACGAACGGCTGTGCCGGCGGCCAACATGTCCACCGTCTCGCTCAAAGCCTGCGCACCCAGATCGGCCAGGCGCAGCGTCAGCTCCTGGGCCGTCTCGTCAATGTCGATGGGGGTCTTCACCGCATGGATGATGTCACCGGCATCCAGTTCCTTAGCCATGTACATGATGGTCACGCCGGTCTCGTCCAGTCCGTCCAGAATGGCCCAGTTGATGGGAGCTGCACCACGATAGGCAGGCAGCAGCGAGGAGTGAACATTGATGGAGCCGTACTTGGGTGCATTCAGGATCTCCTCGGGCAAAATGCGGCCATAGGCAGCCACCACGATCAGCTCCGGCCGCAGCGCCTCCACGATGGCCAGTGCCTCACCGTCACGCATCTTCAACGGCTGATACACGGTCAGATTCTGGCTCAGGGCATACTCCTTCACCGGGGAGAAAGTCATCTTCATACCCCGGTTCTTCGGCTTATCCGGCTGGGTAAAAACGCCGCACACCTCGTGTCCGTCCTCCACCAGCCGCTTCAAAGACGCAACGGCAAACTCCGGCGTCCCCATAAAGAGAATTCGCATCAGTCTTCGTCCTCTTCCATTTCTTCCATCCGGCGGATGTACTCTTCCAGTTCCTCGTCGCTGAGCATCTTCTCGGCACGCTCCACAAACAGATGGCCGTCCAGATGCTCCAGCTCATGGCAGAAGCAGCGGGCCGTCAGGTCCTCATCCTCCACCTCAAAGAAGTTGCCGTCACGGTCCTGGGCCCGAACACGCACCACGTAGGGGCGGGTCACGATGCCGAAGCGGCCGGGCACGCTGAGGCAGCCCTCCAGACCGGTCTGCTCGCCCTCGGTGGCCACGATTTCGGGGTTCACCAGTTCGATGATCTCCTCTTCCTCGTTCATGACCACGCACACACGACGCAGCACGCCCACCTGCGGGGCAGCCAGACCCACACCGCCGGAATCCACCAGCGTTTCGGTCATGTCATCCAGCAGCGTATGCAGGCGGCTGTTGAACTCGGTAACAGGACGGCAAACCTTCTGCAGGCATTCGTCGCCCTGCTTGACAATATTTCTCAGTGCCATAATTCTTACCTCTTTCTTTAGTCCATACGATTACAATCGGCGTAGATATTCATGTTGCGGTTTTCGCTGCGCAGCGCAAACTGCCGCAGGATGGAGGCGATCACATCCCGCAGCGCCTTGTCGTTGCGCCCGATCACGGTAATGCGGTAGCGGTAGCGGTTATTCACCTTCAGCACCGGAGCCGGAGCCGGACCCAGCACTTCCCATTCCAGCGGCTGATACTCCGGCCGGGCAGCCAGATGCAGAAGACTGTCCCGCACCTGCGCAGCAGCACGCAGCACACCGCTCTCTTCGCCGCCGCTGACGGTGATCACAAACTGATCGGCAAAGGGCGGGTCAAGGCGCAGCTTGCGCATGCGGATCTCCGCTTCGTAAAACCGCTGGTAATCCTGATCGGCAGCCGCCAGGATCACATCATTTTCCGGCGTGTAGGTCTGGATCACGGCCCGTCCCGCCTTCTCGCCCCGTCCGGCACGGCCCACCACCTGCGTCAGCAGGGAGAAGGTTCGCTCCGGGGCACGATAGTGGTCCACATACAGGGACAAATCTGCCGCCAGTACGCCCACCAGCGTTACATTATCAAAATCCAACCCCTTGGCCACCATTTGGGTGCCCAGCAGGATGGGGATTTTCTCTTCTTCAAATCGGCGCAGCAGGGCCTCGTGGCCGCTGCCCACCGTGTCGGCATCCATGCGCAGGATCTCCGTCTCCGGAAACAGCTCCCGCAGCTCCTCTTCCACCTTCTGGGTACCAATACCCATGTGCTTCATAATGCCGCCGCAGTCCGGACATTCCTCCGCTGCTTTTTCCGAATGACCGCAGTAGTGGCACATCAGGCGGTTGTTGGCGGAATGATACGTGAGATACACGCTGCAGCGGGGACATTGGGGCACATAACCGCACTCCGGACAAAGCAGCTGGCGGCTGGCGCCACGGCGGTTGAGAAACAGGATGCTCTGCTCCCCTGCTTCAATGTTCTTCTGCAGTTCCTGGCGCAGCACACGGCTGATGACGCCGGTATTGCCCTGCCGAAGTTCCTGCCGCAAATCGGCTATCACCACACGGGGCAGCTGCTTTTGGTTATAGCGCTTACGCAGCAGGGCCAGCTGATAGTCGCCGTTCTTTGCATGCCACGCTGTTTCCACCGTGGGCGTTGCACTGCCCAGCAGCAGCCGTGCACCTTCCTGTGCGCAGCGGTATTTAGCAATGTCCCGGGCGTGGTAGCTGGGTGCGTTTTCCGACTCGTAGGAGCTTTCCTGCTCCTCGTCCAGCACGATCAGCCCCAGATTTTCCAGCGGCGCAAACACCGCCGAACGGGTGCCCAGCACGATATGGGCTTCCCCTCTGCGGATGCGCTTGTACTGGTCGTACCGCTCCGTCACACGAAGTCCGCTGTGCAGCAGCGCCACTTCGTCACCGAAATAGGCGGTAAACCGTGCCATCATCTGAGGCGTCAGCGCAATCTCCGGCACAAGGATCATCACGGATTTTCCACGCTGTAGCAGTTCCTGTGCAAGGCGGATATACACCAGCGTTTTGCCGCTGCCGGTAACGCCTTGCAGCAGCGTGACACCCGCCGTTCCCTCTTCCACTTGGGACAAAACGGTGGAAAACACCGCCTGCTGCTCCTCGTTGAGTGTGATGAGTTCTGCCTTTACAGCGTAGTCTTTTTCAGAAATTCTGTACTCTTCCTGTTCCCGGATCAGCAGAATCCCCTGCTTCTCCAGAGATCGCAGTGCCGGGCGGGTCACGCCGGTGAAGTAGCACAGATCGTGAACCGGCGTCTCGCCGCAGCGGCAGAGAAACTCCACCGCATCATACTGTCGGGGCGCCGTGCGGCGCTTGGCTTCCACCTGCGCCAGCGCAGATTCTCCATCCAACGTAAGGGACGCAAACTGCACCACCTTGTCATTCACCTTCCGCTTTCCTTCCAGATGCGGTACAGCGATTTCCTGCTTTTGCAGCTTCTTGAGAAGGGGGACGACCTCCTCCCCGAAGGCATTTTTCAGTTCCTGCAGGTCACGGGGACCCTCGGTCAAAAAACGACAAATGGACGCCTCCCGCTCCGGGAGGTCGTCCCACGCCGCATCGGCGCAAATTTGCCATATTTCACGGTACTGATACCACACGCCCGCAGGCAGAATGGTATGAATGGCGTCGTACACGGTGCAGAAATACCGCTGGCGCATCCACAGAGCCAGCTTGATCTGTTTTTCCGTCAGCACCGGCTCGGTATCCAGCGCCTGACGCACCGCCTTTAGGGGTTTTTCCGGCACACCACGGCGAACGGACAGCACCATACCTTCACAGGTACGGTTGCCCCGCCCAAAGGGCACCAGAACACGGCAGCCGACGCCGGCCCCCAGTTCCTCCCCCAGCAGGTAGTCATAGGGTTTGTCAATGGCGTAGGTCGCGGCGGATACGGCGATCTTGGCGATCAGCGGCATTGACTCTCCCCCCTTTTCTTACGCAGTTTTTTCAGGCCTCGACGATGGTGGTGTCGATGGTCTTGGCATCGAACTTGCCCTCAGCCACCTCATGAATGGCCAGAGTCACGGGCTTCTCGGTCAGGCGCTCACCCTGCACCTCAGCCTCGATGGCGATCTGACGGGCGCGGCGGGCCACCACGTTCACCATCATATAACGGTTGGGAACATACTCAGTCAGCTTGTTCATAGCGGGATACAGCATCATAATAATCAACTTCCTATCTGCCTGTTCGGCGCAAATTTTATGAAAAACAGTTATTTCTTCAGGATCTCTTCCAGTCGGCCATCCACCCGGCAATGCTCGGCACAGAGGATGGCAGCCACCTCTTCGGCAGCTTTTTCCACAGTCTCATTGACCACCATGTAATCGTATTCGCCGGCGTTCTCCAGTTCCACACGGGCCTGACGCAGACGCTGGGCGATCTTCTCAGGGGCATCGGTACCACGATTCACCAGCCGACGCTCCAGTTCCTCCCAGGAAGGGGGCGCAATAAAGATGCGGATGGTCTCGGGGCGCTTGGCGCACACCTGGCGGGCGCCCTGCATTTCGATTTCCAGAATCACGTCCCGACCGGCATCCATAGCCTCATCCACGTAGCGCTTCGGCGTTCCGTAGTAATTGCCGGCATATTCCGCATGCTCCAGCAGGGCGTCCTCGGCAATCATGGCACGGAATTCCTCCACGCTCAGGAAGTGGTAGTGTACACCGTCCACCTCACCCTCACGGGGATCACGGGTGGTGGCGGACACAGAATAGTACAGGTCGTGCGTTTCAAAAAGCTTCTTTAAAATGGTTCCCTTTCCCACACCGGAAGGGCCGGC
The DNA here is from genome assembly GCA_017415775.1 of Oscillospiraceae bacterium. Classification (GTDB taxonomy): domain Bacteria; phylum Bacillota; class Clostridia; order Oscillospirales; family Oscillospiraceae; genus Vescimonas. The sequence goes on along the minus strand of JAFQFC010000031.1, from coordinate 34,141 downwards.
AACAATGAATGTCTTACCTCTTACCTTCTTGTCCAAAGCTTACTCCTCCTCGGCAAAGTCCTCTGCCTTCAGTCCAAGGCGGGGGGCCAGTTTCTCGGTCGACAGCGCAGAAAGCACCACATGGTCGCTGTCCATAATCAGCACAGCCGCCGTCTTGCGGCCATAGGTGGCATCGATCAGCATACCACGGTCACGGGATTCCTGAATCAAACGCTTGATGGGCGCAGAATCCGGGCTGACAATGGCCAGCAGGCGCTGGGACGACACCAAATTACCAAAACCGATATTGATCAAGTGCATAGCGCTCTCCTTACTCAATGTTCTGCACCTGCTCGCGGATCTTCTCCACCTCGGCCTTCATGTTCACCACATCCTGTGCGATGGTCAGATCGTTGCACTTGGAGCCGATGGTGTTGCACTCACGGTTGACCTCCTGAATCAGGAAGTCCAGCTTCCGGCCTACCGGCTGGTCACTTTCCAGCATGGTACGCAACTGGGCAATATGGCTGCGCAGGCGCACCGTCTCTTCGTCCACGGCGATCTTGTCAGAGAAAATGGCAGCCTCCGTGAGGATGCGGCTCTCGTCGATGGTGGTGGACTGCAGCACTTCGTTCATCTTGGCTGTCAGGCGGGCACGATACTCCGCCACCGTCTGGGGCGAGCGCTCCTCCACCTTGGTCACCACAGACTCGATGGTGCTCACACGGCCGGAAATATCCTCTGCCAGACGCTGACCTTCCACGGCACGCATCTCGTTATAGGCCTCCAGCGCCTTATCCAGCACGGTGCAGATATCGGCGGCCACGGCTTCCAGATCCTCCTCGGCACGGGTCACCGTCAGTACATCGGGGAACTTGGCCAGCGCCATGGGGGTGATGTCCCCTTCCAGCGCAAAGGTGTCCTTCAGGCTCTTAAGGGCCTCGTAATAGCTGCGGGCCAAAGGCTCGTTGACAGCCACCACGCTCACATCCGCCGCCGTGGTGTCGATGGTGACAAACACATCCACCTTGCCGCGGGAAATGGCTTTCTGCACACGGGACTTAATGGCATCCTCCGCAAATACATACGTGCGGGGCATCTTCACCGTGCAGTCCAGATAACGGTTATTGACGGAACGCAGCTCCACGGTAATGTCCCGTCCGTTCAGCGTCTCTCTTGCCCGGCCGTAGCCGGTCATACTCTTGACCACTGTTTTGTCCTCTCTTTCTCGTATTCAAACCCTTTTAGCAGGGAATGCAGTAAAATCCACCGCCAAACATGCTGCAGCACATCCATGCCAGGCAGAAGCGGGAACAGTTGGAATCGCAGCCGGCCGTATGCACGGTGCCGTAATCCTCCGGGCGATATGTGTTGCCGCCGTTGATCATCTGCCAGGCCCGCCGATACTCCACATTGTTGGGATCCAGCTGGATGGCGATCTGGTAGTACTGTCTGGCCTCGTCCATCCAGCCGCGGCGATAGCAGACCACACCCTTGAGGTAGTTCCACTCGGCGCCCCGGTCGCTGCTGGCGTTCAGCAGTTCCTCGGCCATATTCAGCTCACCTGCGTTGATGGCCTGCCGCACCCGTGCAAAGCGAGTCCCCGTCTGGGAATAGCCGCTATAACCGGCGTTATTGCCATAGGGGTTCTGGTTTGCACCGTAAGCACCACCGGCAGCCTTTCCCTTGCGGATATTCTGCACCGCCTCATAGGCCTCGTTGATCTCCTTCATGCGCTCCTGTGCCAGATCGGCCAACGGATTGTCATGATAGTTATCGGGGTGATACTTCCGTGCCAAATTACGATACGCCTTCTTGATTTCTTCATCACTTGCGGAACTGGTAACGCCCAGAACCTCGTAAGGATCACGCATATTACGATCCTGCCTTTCGTGTAGGGTTTCTCTCTTCTCTCTCCGTTAGGCGGTGGAACGTTCCGCTGAGAACAGCGTTGCCCACCGCATACAATCCCTCATACACCGTGCTGCGTATGATCCCGGTGCGGTCACCGAAATCTGCCAGTTCAAAGGCCGCTGCCATCATTTCAATGGAACGGTCCATGGTGGCGGCCAGTTCGGCACGGCTCTCCTCCGTCAGTTTGCCCTCCTGCAGCGTAAAACGCAAAGCCAGCGGGTTATAGCTGCCGGTTTTCAAATCTTTTTCCAGGTCATCCGCCGCATCTGTCAGATAGATCCAGCGGCCCAGATGATAAAACATCTGTCCGAGTACACGGCGGCGCACCGGGTCGCTGACGCCCTCTGCCGCACCGGCCAGCAGCCGGGCAAAGGTATCCGCCGGGCGGTCAACGGAGGGGCATTTTTCCCGCTCCAGCGCCGCCAGTTCCCGCAAATGGCAGCGGGTACTTTCGTCAAAGGCCGGCTGGGCAGCGCTGGCCTTGCGATAGGCACGGCGCAGCAGCCAGGAAGCCGCCCGATATTTCAGGCCCTTCCAGAAGCCGTGATCGGCCACACCATCCTGCAGCTGCCACCAGGTGAGGATCACGCTGTAGTCCGCCGCCGTATCCAGCGCCGATGACGGCGACGCACAGGGACGGGGCTTCAGCGGATGGACAAAGCAGCGACGGCAGCCACCGCTGCAAGTCCGTTCCTCTTCCAGCAGCAGCGCCAGAAACGTCAGGTCATAGTTCAGGATCATGCGGGCAGCCAGGCCGTAGCGACGGTGCAGCGTGTGACACAGCCCGCAATAGGCGGCGTTGAAACGCTGCTGCTCGGCTTCGCTCAGTCGGTCCACCGACGGTCTTACATAGCCAAACATCAGATCAGACGCATGATGGTATAGGTCAACGCATCGGTACGCCGGGCATGTCGGTCGTACAGAACGATGGGGATCATGGTGAGGGCCGCAGCACCGATGGCGATCGCATAGCGCACGCTTTCGCTCAGGCCTTCACTGAGGAAATAGCCCATCAGGAAAAACAGCACCGGCAGCAAATATACCAAGGCCACCACACCCAGCAGCTTCTGGGTGCTGCTCTCTACGATCACCTTTTGTCCGGGCTGAGCGCCGATGGTGTTCTTCGCCTTGGCCTTGATGGCAGCGCCGGTCATGCCGCAGCCGGCACACTCCTCGCAGTCGTGGCCGCAGGCAGACTTGCGCGGCACCGAGATCGTGGCGTAGCCGCCGGACAAGATTTCTTCAACTGTTGCAATTTGAGTCATTTTTCAATCCTTTCAGGCGTTTTCCGCCTGCTCGTGTGTGTTTACTACATCTGAGGGTTCTTCCGCTGTCGCCTGCGGCTCCGGCATAATGCGTGCTTCGGAGCCCGGATCAGGGTTCGGGTCCGGTGTCGGATTGGGCTGCGTCTGCTGTGCGAGCGACACATTGACGATCACCTGATAGTTGCCCTTCACGCCCACGTTGCTGTATCCGTCGATCTTGACGGATGCAGGCACCGTAAAGCTGCCCTCGCCGGTAATGCGGCTAAGATCGGCGCCGATCTGCAGGTTGCTGCCGTCCAGCGCATCGATCTCCTCGCTCAGACCGCGCAAGGTGACAGACAAGCTCTCCGTCACCACGGAAGCTTCATAGCCTTCCGGTATGTTGTTGCAAGTGAAATTCGTCGTGCTCACACGGCGTTCGCTGACGCCCTCCACCACAATTGTCACCGTGGCTTCCTTCTTCTCGCCCACCAATTCCGTATCCTTGGGGATGGGGATCTCATAGTGCAGGGACTGCGAAGGCTTCAGATCCTGCAGATAGATGGTATCCAGCACAATGCTGCTGATGCCATCCAGCACCGCCTTGTCGCCCTTCAGGATTACCTTCTTGGGATCAATGCTGTAATCCACCTGCGCCATGGTGGAGCCGGTGGCCTCCACAAAGTTGATGAGCAGCGGCACTTCCTTCACCGTCTTGACCGGCACAGTCACCTGGATCAGCTTGGTGGCCGCACGGATGTTGTCGTTTTCAATGAGGATATCGTTGTAGTCGTACAGCTGGAAGCCCACCGTCTTGATCACCGTCTGCTTGGCGCCGCTAAGGTCAATCTTCACCTTGGCGTAACTCACATTCAGCAGGTCGTCACGCTGGGCCCGCAGCACCAATTTCGCAGGATCCAGAAGCAGTTTCTCTGCCACGAAGCCCTCAGGCACGTTGCCGTTGACATCGCAGTAAATATCCACTTCCTTGGTGTACAGCTCGCCCACCGTTACGGTGATGGAATACAGGCTCGCCCACGCCACCTGAATCTGGTTGCGCTGGATATTATCGGGATAGACCACTTCATAAGTCAGGGTCTGTACACCGGTGTCCTGAACAGAACTGGTGTCAGCCACAATGCGGATCTCGTCCTTGTCCAGTTTCCACAGCACCATGCGGGGTCCCTTGAGCTTCAGATCCACCGTGGTATCGTAACCGGAAAGGAGCATCAGCCCCTTCTCGGCCATAGTCGTATCTTCACCGGCAAACTCCACCGGCAGATCGTGGACCTGGGTGGTCACACTGACCGTTTTTTCCTCGCCCACATAGAGCCATACGCCCAAAGCCACCAAAATAGAGCAGATGATCTGGATGATCTTGCGGTTCTTCTCCGCATCGTGTACTACGCTTTCCTTGCGTACATCATTCTTCTTCATCCTGCTCCTCCTTTCTGCCAAGACGCAGCAGCTCCTTCCAGATAAAGCGGGGCTTCTCTGCGTCTTCTTCCGCCTTGGGCATCAGCTCGTTGCGCAGCATCTGGTCCAGCGTCTCCGGCTTCAGGTGGCGCTTGAGCATGCCGCCCAGAGCCACGGAAATGGAACCGGTCTCTTCGGAAACAATGACGACCACCGCATCGGAGTTCTCGCTCATGCCGATGCCGGCACGGTGACGCATACCCAGATCACGGCTGAGGTTGGCGTTCTTGGACAGCGGCAGCACGCAGCCCGCACTAAGGATGCGGCCATCACGAATGATCACCGCACCGTCGTGCAGCGGTGCCTTGATAAAAAAGATATTCTTCAGCAGTTCGCAGGACACCGAGGCATCCAGCGTCGTGCCGGTACGAATCATCTCCTCCAGACGGTTCTTGCGCTCAAAAACGATCAGAACGCCTGTCCGACTGCGGGACATTTCTGTGCAGGCCACCACAGTCTGCTCGATGGCCTGCTCCATTTCCGTGATTTTATGCTCCGGGGTCAGGATATTCAGCAGCTTGATGTTCTTAGCACCCACAGACTCCAGCAGCTGGCGGATCTCCGGCTGGAACAAAATGACCAGCGCCAAAACGCCCCACTCCAGCACATGGGCCAGAATGTAGTTCACACCCTGCAGGTTGAAGGCCGTTTCCGAAGACAGCCACAGGGCCAGCAGGATCACGCCCACACCCTTGACGATGTTGCCCACACGGGTACGCTTCATCATGCTGATGATTTTGTAGACTACAAAGGCCATGATTGCCACGTCCACCACATCCGCAATCCGGATCAGAGACAAATATCTTCCAATGCTTTCAAATACAGACAAGACAGATTCCATGCCGTTTCCTTTCTGCTTACGCTCACCTGTGCGCATAACAATAGTTATTTTATATTATATAAAATTTATTGGAAGATTGCAATAAAAAACCCCATCAAAATCTTGCACTATCACGAATTATTCCCTGCAGGCAGCGGCAGAAGCTGTCGATCTGCCCGCCGGAGGTAAATACAGACGGACTCAGGCGGATCGTTCCCTTCTCCTGCGTCCCCACCGTCTGATGCGCCAGCGGTGCGCAGTGCAGTCCGGCCCGTACGGCAACTCCCTTCTCTGCCAGAGCCTCCCCTACTTCCTCGCAGTCAAGCCCCTCCACAGCGAAAGAAAGTACGCCGCTTTGGCTGCTCCCCGTTTCATCATACCACAGCCGAACCCCATCCATTTTCCGCAGTTTTTCCGCTGCCCGACGCACTAACATCTGTTCATGGTGCGCAATCTGCTCCGTACCACAGCGGCGCACAAAGCGGATCCCTTCCAGCAATCCGGCAATCCCCGGCATATTGTGGGTCCCCGCTTCCAGCCGATCCGGCAGCTCTTCCGGCATTTCTCTGCTGCGGGATGCGCTGCCCGTACCGCCCCGCAGCAGTGGTTCGGTATCGGTGCCGCACAGCAGAAGTCCTGTTCCCTGCGGTCCATACAGCCCTTTGTGGCCCGGCATAGCAATAAACGCCGCACCCAACTCCCGCAAAGACAGCGGCAGCACACCGGCTGATTGAGACGCATCCACCACCAGCGGCACGCCATGGCAGCGGCAAAGATCGGCAATTTCTTTGATCGGCAGCACATAGCCGAACACATTTGATACATGCACACATACCGCCGCATCCGCTCCCTGCCTCAGTGCTTGCTTCCATTGTCTCGTCATTTCCTCCCGGTCGAAGAGCGGCGCATCGATGATCACCAGCTCCACGCCGGGAACCGCATGCAGCGGGCGAAGCACCGAGTTGTGCTCATAGCCCGAAATAATCACCCGGCTCCCCGGTTTTACCAGAGAATGCATGGCAATATTCAAGCCATGCGTCGCATTGCTTGTAATAATTACCTGCTCCGGCGACGGAACGCCAAACAGTTCCGCTGCTTCATTGCGGCAGCGAAACGTCGTTTCTTCCGCACACCGTGAGGCCGGATAACGGCCCCGCCCCGGCGAGCTCATGGTCTGCACCGCTTCAGCCATCGCCCGAGCTACCTGCGACGGTTTTTCCAGTGTGGTAGCAGCCGCATCCAGATAGATCACAGTTCTACCTCCCGCCACGCTTCCCCGTCGTGTTGGTATATGCCGCGCACCTTGATCCCCGCATGGCGCAAAACGTCCAGCGCCTGCGTTCCATAAGCACGGCGAATCTTCACACCATAGCCGCAGCCCCGCGGGTCTACCCCGGCAGGTGCCCGGGCAATCGATGCGCGGAGGCCGCGGTTTTCCAGCATGGCAGCCATACGCTGTGCATGCGTAATGGAGCCAGCCATTAATAACAAAACATCCATGGTATTCCTCCTCACGCACTATCATATGTGCCTTGGCTGCAGCAGGTGTAACCGTATCGCAAGTCAGTCAGCAAGCAAAACCGCCGAACGGGCATATGCTCGTCTTCGATTTAGCCCACGCCAAAGACGTTCCGGCTTTGTTGGATGAATATGTTGCCTTCTTCAATAACCGGCGTCTTTCTGCCGCTTTGGGCTACAAAAGCCCAGTTCAGTACAGGACCGAACTGGGCTTCTGTAATTATGCTTTTTGTGTGTCTACTTTTGCTTGACAAATGCACCACCGCAAGGTAGGTCTCTCTTTTTATTTTCGCCTATTTTAGGGGGTCACAGAAGGGGTCATAGGTGGGGATTTGCCAGAATCGCAGAGAACATTTCAAAAGAAAAAGTTCCGCATACCATGCACAAGCATTAGTTTGCGGAACTTTTTGGTGGAGATAAGCGGGATCGAACCGCTGACCTCTTGAATGCCATTCAAGCGCTCTCCCAGCTGAGCTATACCCCCATGCGCAAGATGTAGTATAACAGACGCCATACGAAAATGCAAGTCTTTTTTTCGCATTTCAGTAACTTTTTGCAGACGGCAAGGGAGGCCCTCTCCCCTGCCGTCTGCGTTGTCTTTTCAGAACGTCAGGCGCATCTGGTACCAAACCACGCCGCCGTGGCCGGACTCGGAAATACCCTCGCTGACAAAGCCCAACTTGGCATAATAATGCACCAGCCGGTCCTTGCAGGTCAGCACCAGGCCCTTACGACCCTGGCTTCTGGCATCATCGATGACACGACGCAGCACCATTTCCGCAAGGCCACGGCAACGGTAGCTGGGGATGGTATTGACACCGAAAATCATCTGCCAAGCACCATTTTCATTATGCATTGCAGCATTTTCGTACATTTCATCGCACAAATCGGCCACATCGGTAACCATACCGTTAACGAAGCCAACCAACTTCTCCTCGTCAAACAGCAGCCAGAAATGGTCAGGATACACGCTCAGGCGGGCGCGAAAAGACGCCTCGGTAGCAGCTTCCGCTGCAGGAAAACACTCCGCTTCCACTGCCGTAACAGCAGCCAGATCGGCCATGGTCGCATGACGGATTTCCATCATCTCATCCTCCTTTTTTGTGAAAAGACCCGGCACAAAAGTGCCGGGTCTTTGTATTAGCTGAAATTACTCAGCGTCCTCTTCCACTTCCTCAGCGGCGCCAGCCAGCAGAGCGCGGATGGACAGGGAGATCTTCTGCTTCTCTTCGTCGATAGCAGTGATCTTGGCATCGACTTCCTGGCCCTCGGTCAGAACGTCAGCAGGCTTCTCGATGCGGCGATCAGCGATCTGGGAGATGTGGATCAGACCGTCCACACCGGGAACGACCTCAGCGAAAGCGCCGAAGGTCATCAGCTTAACGATACGCACGGTAGCGACATCGCCCACCTGATAGGTCTCCAGGAACTTCTGCCAGGGATTGCTGGTGCGATCCTTGACACCCAGGGAGATCTTGCGCTTCTCGGCATCGAAGGAGATGACATACACTTCCAGAGTGTCGCCCACAGCAACCACCTCAGCGGGGTTCTTGATGCGGGACCAGGACAGCTCGGAGATATGTACCATACCGTCCACGCCGCCAATGTCAACGAACACACCGTAGGAAGTCATGGACTTCACGGTACCGGTGTAACGTTTACCTTCTTCGATGTTGTTCCAGATCTCAGCCTGAGCAGCCTGACGAGCCTCGTAGCTGACGGCACGGATGGAACCGACAACACGACGACGAGCGCGGTTGACCTCAGTGATGCGCAGAGACACGGTCTCACCGATCATGGTGCTCAGCTCAGCACCGCGGGGCAGGCCGCTCTGGGAAGCGGGCACGAACACGCGCACGCCCTTGACGTTGACGACGATGCCGCCCTTGTTCTCCTCGGTAACCTTGCCTTCCAGGGTGATCTTCTCTTCCTTGGCGTTCTCGATGTCTTCCCAAACCTTGACGGCATCCAGACGCTTCTTGGACAGCATAGCGTAACCTTCCACATCGTTGACGCGGATGATGTAGGTCTCGATCTCATCGCCGACCTTCACCACGTCCTCGGGCTTCACGCTGGGATCAGCAGACAGCTCATCCACGGCGATATAGCCGGCCTGCTTGCAGCCCAGGTCAACCTGGACCTCGGTGGGACCGACAGCAGTCACGATACCGGTTACCTTCTCTCCTGTATTTAAAGTCTTAAAAGATTTTTCCAGCAGTTCTTCGAAGCTCTCTTCAACAGCTTCCATGGTCTTGATTTCTTCGCTCATAGTTGCATATACCTCCTTAATGATGCCCGCCGGGGTGGACGCGCCGGCTGTAAGCCCCGCCACAGAACATCCATTAAGAAAGTCCGATGAAAGCTGATCCGCACGCTCGATCTGAACGACACGGCTGCATCTTTCGCTGCAAATTTCCGTCAAATGTTTGGTGTTGGCACTCTTCCGATCTCCGACCACGACCATAACGTCAACCTTGGCGGCCAGTTCGGCCGCTTCCGTTTGCCGTCTATGCGTAGCATTACATATTGTATCAAATATTTTTGCGTTTGTACACTCTTTTTTTAAGATTTTTTCTGAAGTTTCCCAAATAGACCGGATGCAGGTGGTCTGCGCCACCGCCGTCAGGGGCAGATCCCGGCGGGAAGGATCTTCTTCCAGCCATTTCTTCAGCTCATCGGGGCCGTCGAAGATCAAAGACTTGTCCGACCAGCTGGCTACGCCCATGACCTCCGGATGGTGCGGTTCACCGATGATGAGGGGGATACGCCCCTCCTCCCCTGCTTTTGCCACCAGCTGCTGGATCCGCAGCACATTGGGACAGGTGGCATTGACGCAGACGGCGCCGATAGATTCCAAGTGATCCAGCTCCTGCTTCATCTCGCCGTGGGAGCGGATGATCACCGTTTCGCCGGGCTGCACCTCGTCAGCACTGCTGACCGTGCGGGCGCCCAGCTGCTCCAGCTCCGCCACCACGTTGGCATTATGGATAATGCTGCCCAGCATGACGCAGCCGCCCTGCTCCGCCGCCGTTTCACGGGCCAATTTTACCGCCCGCTCCACGCCGTAGCAGAATCCGGCACTTTTGGCAAGGATCACGCTCATTCCTGACCACCCATTTCTCTGATCTGGCGCATGATCTCATCCACGTTGGCCTGATATTCCTCTGCCGTACCCTTGCGGCCCGTATAGACCGGTGCATAGGCAGGGCCAAAGACGATTTTCGTCTTGCGGAACATGCGCTTCTTCGTAGCAATGTACACCGGCTGCATCTGCACACCGGCACGAATGGCGATCATGGCAGCGCCGCCCTTGGCCTCCGCCTCCTCGCCTTCCTTCACCCGGGTACCCTCCGGGAAGATTACCAGCTTCCAGCCCTCTTTCAGGCAGCGAATGGACGTCTTGATGGCAGTGATGTCCGAGTTGCCTCGGTCAACACCGAAAGCACCCATCTTGGCAGCCAGCCAACCGATGACCGGCGTTTCCATCAGCTGCTTCTTGGCCATAAAGCGCAGGGGCGTGTCATAACGCAGTGCGCAGGCCAGCAGGATGGGATCCCATCCGTTGGTATGGTTGGGGCAAAGCACCACGGCCTCGTCGGTCAAATGTTCCAGTCCCTGCACATCCAGCGGGAACAACAGACGGATCAGCGGGGCCAGCAGACGGTAAAGCCGGCGGTAGAATACATTCTTCGCTTCCTTCACTTCGCTCATACGCCCACCTTCTCCCGGATGATGTTCAAAAGAGCCGTCAGACTTTCCTCAAAGTTCAGCAGACCGGTATCCAGCAGCACTGCATCGTCGGCCTGCTTCAGGGGCGCAGCCTCCCGATGACTGTCAGCCCAGTCACGCTCCACGATCTGCTGCAGCACCTCCTCGAAAGGTTGGGGTGTTCCCCGCTGCTCCAGTTCCTTCATACGGCGCCGGGCGCGGATCTCTGCCGAAGCGGTGAGGAAAATCTTCACTTCGGCGTCGGGCAGTACCACCGTACCGATATCGCGGCCATCCATGATGACAGCAGTCGTGCGGGCGATCTGCCGCTGCATCTCCAGCAGAAAAGTGCGCACCTCGGGGATGGCCGACACGGCGGAAGCGTACATGCTCATCTCCGGCAGGCGGATCTGGGCAGACACATCCTCCCCGTTAAGGATCATGCGCTGCACGCCGTCCTCGCCGTAACACATCCGGATGTCCAATTCCGGCAAAATGGCAATGACCGCCGGGGCATCCTTGGGATCAATACCCTTACGATAGACATAGTAGCCGATGGAACGGTAGATGGCACCGGTGTCCACATAGACGATGCCCAGCTTGGCCGCCGCCGCCTTGGCCAGCGTGCTCTTGCCGGCACCGGAGGGGCCGTCCACCGCCACGGAATAGATCTTCTTTTCCATACTTCCTTACTCCTTCTCTGCGGCGCAGATGCCTGCCGTCCGCCCGGTGGCCCAGGCGATCTGCAGGTTAAAGCCGCCGGTATAGGCGTCCACATCCAGCACCTCACCGGCAAAATAGAGGCCGGCAATCTTTTTGGACTCCATGGTGGCAGGCTGAACCTCGCCCACCTTCACGCCGCCGGAGGTCACAATAGCCTCCCGCACGGGCCGGGGCCCCATGACGGACACAGGGAACTTCTTCAAAAGCTCCACCAGCCCACGGCGCTGTTCCCGGGTGACGGAGTGGGCCTTCAGCTCACCGGAAAGGTGCAGCTTGTCCAGCACCACGCTCACCATGCTGTGGGGCACCAGACCACCCACGATCTTCTCAAAGTCGCGGTTGCTCTGCTCCGTCAGATCACGGAGTATCCGGGCCTCCAGCTTCTGCTCGTCCAGCGCCGGCTTCAGGTCGATGGACAGGCGGTAGCGCTCCTTGTCCCAGCGGCGCAGATGGGCGCTGGCAGACAGCACCAGCGGGCCGGATACGCCAAAATGGGTGAACAGCATCTCGCCGAACTCCCGGAACACCACTTTATTCTTCTGGTTATAAACCGTCAGTTCCACATTCTTCAGGGCCAGTCCCTGCATTCTGGCGCAGTCGGGCTCGTCGCTCTGCAGCGGCACCAGAGAGCCCCGGGGCTCCACGATGGTGTGACCCAGCGATTCGGCCATGCGATAGCCGTCGCCGGTGCTGCCGGTGCCGGGATAGGACATGCCGCCGGTGGCGATAATGACAGCGTCGGCCTCATAGCGCTTCTGCTCACCCGCCACGGCGCAGACAGCGCCTTCCTCAGTCTCCACAGCAGTGGCACGATCCCGTTCCCAGCGGACATTCAGCTTGCGCATCCGGAAACGCAGTGCGTCGGAGATGTCAAAAGCACTGTCGGACTGGGGAAACACCCGGTTGCCCCGCTCCGTCTTCAGAGGGACGCCCAGCGCCTCAAAAAAGGCCATGGTGTCCTGAGAATTAAAGCGGGAAAAGGCACTGTAAAGGAATTTTCCGTTACAGGGAATGTTGGCCATCAATTCCTCCATGGAGCAGTTGTTGGTCACATTACAGCGGCCCTTGCCGGTAATATTCAGTTTCTTGCCCAACCGCTCGTTGGGTTCCAGCAGCGTTACCTGCCCGCCTCTCTCAGCGGCGGAGATGGCTGCCATCATACCGGCAGCACCGCCGCCGATGACTACGATTTTCTTACTCATCTTCTGCTTTACCGAAAATACTGTATGTAGACCAGACACTCTCCATCTCGGAGAAAGTGCTGGACACTTCCTCGTGCTTCTGCTGGCCCACCGCCACGATCAGCGCATTGAGCAGGCTCAGGGGCACCGTCATAGAGTCCACAAAGGAGATCATGTCGCTGCGCACCAGCAGCGATGTGTCGGCCAGCTTATAAAGGGGCGACATCTTGCTGTCGGTGATGGCCACCACTTCCGCACCACGGCTGCGGGCAAACTCCACTGCGCTGACCGCCAGTTTGGAATAGCGGGGAAAACTGATGCCCACCAGCACATCATCGGGACCGATGCGGACCATCTGTTCAAAAATTTCACCGCCGGCCAGATTCTGCACCAGCGTTACATTGGGGAAAATCAGGTGGAAGTAAAAATGCAGGTAGCCTGCCAGATACGCAGACGAGCGCACACCCAGAATGTAAATGTGCTTGGCCCGCATCAGCTTGTCCACCGCAGCGTTGAAGGCCTGACGGTCCAATCCTTCCACCGCCGTGTGGATTCCGTCCATGTCACGCTGCATCACAGTGCCCAGAATGTCCTGGCCGCTGATTTGTTCGTGAGATGCCTGAATACGCTGGATGGAAGTCAGGCGGCCACGGATCAGCTCCTGCAGCGCCTTCTGCATCTCGGGATACCCCTCGTAACCCAGTTGGGCCGCAAAGCGCACCACCGTGGACTCGCTGACCTGGGCGGCCTCGCCCAAACGGCTGGCCGTCATAAAAGCCGCTTTATCGTAGTTCTCCCGGATATACTGGGCGATCCGCTTCTGGCCCTTGGAAAAGGTGCCGGCGTTATCCTGGATCGTCTGCAGCACATTGTCTTTCATGCTCTGTCGCTTCCCTTCAATATCCTAACTTCTTCCTCTGTCAAATACCGCCAGCGGCCCGGTGCCAGGCTGCCCAGCGTCAGGGTATGCTCCCCCACCCGCTGCAGCCGTGCCACTTCCAGCCCGCACTGACGGCACATACGGCGGATCTGTCGGTTTTTTCCCTCGTGAATCACGATCTCCAGCAGCAGTTCTCTGCTCCGCTGCTCCAGCAGCCGCACACGGGCAGGACGGATGGGTTCCCCCTCCACATCCCGCAGGGCCGACAGCTTGTCCACTGCCGTCTCCAAAGCGCCACGGACCGTCACATGATAGGTCTTGTCCACCTCGCCGCTGGGATGGATCAGGCGCTGCATCAGTGCGCCGTCATTGGTAAAGAGGAGCAGGCCCTCTGATTCCTTGTCCAGCCGTCCCACGGGGAACACACGCTGGCCGCAGTCAGCCACCAGCTCCGCCGCCGTTTTCCGTCCATACTCGTCGCTGAGGGTGGTGACATAGCCCCGAGGCTTGTGGAGCATCAGGTACACCGCCTGGGGCTTTGCAGCCAGAGGGCGGCCGTCCACGGCGATCTCATCCGTCTCCGGGTCGGCCTGATCGCCCAAGGCAGCCACAGCGCCGTTGACCCGCACTTTCCCTGCACGCAGCAGGTCTTCCGCTGCCCGGCGGGAACACAGGCCGGAGCGGGCTATGATTTTTTGCAGTCGCTCCGTCACGGCGCTTCCTCCTTGGTGATTTTCTCAAATCCGTATTGGTACAGGGCCTTGTGATCGGCCCAGTCGTTGCCGTCGCACAGCGTCACCGCCACCAGCGTGCGGCCGTTGCGGACGGTGCAGGTCACCAGCGTACGGCCGGCAGCCTTGGTGTAGCCGGTTTTCATGCCGATACAGCCCTCCACTTCCCGCAGAAGGCGATTGTGGTTGGTCATGGTACGCCCGGCAATATGCGCCTGCGAAGTGGAGCAAAGGCGCACAAATATGGGGTCTTGGGCCGCAGCAGCCGCCAGAATAGCCATATCCCGGGCGGTGGAACGATGATTCTCCGCATCCAGTCCGTTGGGGTTGGCGAAAGAGGAATGTTCCATCCCCAATTCCGCCGCCTTGCGGTTCATTTCCGCCACAAAGCTCTCCACGCTGCCGCAGCAGGCATCGGCCAGCGCCAGCGCCGCATCGTTGCCGCTGCACAGCAGCAGGCCGTACAGCAGCGCTTCCACCGTCACCGTCTCTCCCGGCTTGAGATACATGGAGGAGCCTTCCACCATATGGTCAGCCGTGACAGTGATCTCCTTTTGCAGCGGGGCGCACTCCAACGCCACCAGCGCCGTCAAAATCTTGGTGGTACTGGCGATCAGCATGGAACGGTCGGCATCTTTTTCGTACAGCACATTCCCCGTGTCCGCATCCAGCAAAATGGCAGCGGTGGCGGAAGTGCCCACGGCATCGGCATAGCAAGGCGCTGCGCCGCTCAGCAGCAGAGCGGCACAGGCCAGCAGCAATATGATTTTACGCAGGAGAGATCACCCTTTTTCAAGTTGGTGCTCTCAGTATATTCCCTTACGCCTCGCCGTTTGCCTTTTTTCTGTCGATATAATTTTCCACACGATCCATGACCTGCGGCACCATTTCGATGACACGGTCAGCGGTGCTCATGGCAGGCAGGGCCACGGGCATCACACGGGTAGCGCCGTCCTTCACCACCAGGAAAGCCACAGGCTCCACACGGACGCCGGCGGTGCTGCCGCCGCCGAAATGGCTGGCACCGGCCTGCTTGCCGTAGTCACCGCCGCCGCAGCCAAAACCGAAGCTCAGGCGGGTCACGGGGATCAGGGTCACACCGTCAGCGGTGACGATGGGCTGGCCGATAATGGTGTTGGAATCCACCATCTCTCGGATCTTGTCCATAGAGCTGGCCATCAGGTCGCTCAGCTGGGTCTTCTTCTCGTTCATAACCATGCATCCTTTCCTATATCAAACGTTTTTTGTTTCGTTTTTTTGCGTTTCCTGTGCCTTTTTTGCCGCTTCTTCCCTACGCTTGACTTCCTTGCGCCAGCCCAGATACCATTTCAGTGCCGGGACGGCCAGCGTCAGGCCGATGACGATCAGATCGCCCACCCGGAAGGTGACGCCCACCCGGCCTTCGGCATGCAGATCATAGCGCTCATAGTCCACGCCCAGATGAATGTGGGGGTCCGGGATCTGCAGCAGCCGTTCCAGTTGGGGCATCATGGCCCACATGGCGCTGTTGGCCCAACCGAACATCTCCGCCACCTTGGCGGGGTCATCACCGGCGAAGATCACGCATACGTCCAGAGGATCGATCCGCATCCGGCGCCGGATCTTGCCCAGCGCCTTTTTCAGGGCCTCAAACAGCACCGGCACCGCCGAGCGAATATCGGAAAAAGTGAAAGGAAGTTTCTTTTTCTCCTTCTTTTTTGCCGGTTTTTCGGCAGTCTTTTCCGTTTTTTCCTTCTTTTTCTTCTTGGGTTTCTTCTTTTTTTCCTGTTGGGGCAGCACCGTGATCTTCGCCGGTCCGATCTTCACGGCAACGCACAGTTCGTCCCCGAAGCAGACATCCACGCCTACACGCAGCAGCCACACGACTGCCAGCAGCAGAAGGATCCCGCCCAGAATATACCAGCCGATCACAATACTCCCCCCCTTCTCAGGTTTTCAGATGCGTTTTATTGCTCGCCCGGTTCCGTCAGCACGGCACCGTCGTCACCCAACCGCAGCTGACCGTCGGCCTCCAGACCGGGCATCTCCGGCAGGTCCTCCAGCGAGTTCAGATGGAAAGCCCGCAGGAACGCCTTGGTCGTACGATACAGATGGGGACGGCCCGGCACCTGCAGGCGGCCGCACTCCTCAATGAGCTTACGCTCCAGCAGCAGGCTCACCGTATAGGAGCTGTCCACGCCGCGGATCTGGTCCACATAGGCACGGGTGGTAGGCTGATAGTAAGCGATGATCGTCAGCACTTCCAGGGCAGGCTGGCTCAGCTTGGCCGGCTTGCGGATCTCAAAAGCCTTGCGGATGGTGTCGGCATACTCGGGGGCAGAGCACAGCTGCCACGTATCGTCCATCCGCACCAGTCGGATGCCTCGGCGCTCGTAGCTGTAGTAGTCAGCCAGCTTCTGCAGCACCAGTTCCACCGTAGCACGATCCATCTCCAGCGCCACGCAGATGCGGTCCACCGATACCGGCTCACCGGAGGCAAACAGGATGCCTTCAATGGTGGATTCAATCTCTCTCATTTCCAGATGTTCCATCTGTCAGTTCCTCACTTCGTTCTCAGGTTCGTCACATTCCCAAGTGACGGTGCAGTCGGTGCTGGGACCGGCCAGCCGGATCATGCGGCTGCGGCACAGTTCAAGAACCGCCATAAAGGTGGCTACCAGCTCGCTGCGGCTCTTACTGCCGCGGAACAGCAGCAAAAAGCGGGTAATACCGCCGCTTTTCAGCCGGGAGAGGATCTCTTTGGCCTTGGTCTCCACAGAATAAGGTTCCCGCTTGACGATCTCCGCAAAGTCCTTCACCGGCGGCAGGGCTGCCGCACCCTGACGGTCCATGACTTCCTGCATAGCGATGATGAGATCGCCCGGCTCCTGATCGTACTCGTAGATCTTGCCCCGCTCCATGGGTTCGGGGTTGCGGGTGATGACGTTGCGGCCAAACTCGCTCATGGGTCCCAGGCGCTCGGTGAGCTTTTTGATCTTCAGGTAGCTCTCGCCCCGCTGACGCTCCTCCAGCGACTTAATGAGGGCGTCCATTTCGCTCTGGGCTTCCTCGTCCTCAATGCTCAGCAGCATACGGGTCTTGATGTACATCAGGTGGGCCGCCATGGTAACAAACTCACTGGCCACCTCCAGGTCCATCTGCTGGCGCTGCTCCAGATAGGCGAGGTACTGCTCCAGAATCAGCGCAATAGGAATATCCTGGATCTCTATTTTATTTTTACTCAGCAGGAACAGGATCAGGTCCAGCGGGCCTTCAAAGTCCTCCATGACCTCGTTGCTGCGGGTCTGGACCACTTTTTCCAGTTTGAAAATCGGATTATCCAAATGTATACACCTCAAATACCGACGATGCGGCAGAATAAGTCAAAGACGAAGTAGATGACATTGTCCATCACGCTGCTGCCCACACCGGCAAACACCAAGGCCCACAAAAGCAGCATACCGATGCGCTCATAGCGCAGCAAAAAATTGTAGGCACGGTCCGGCAGCAGAGAAAACAGCACCTTGGAGCCGTCCAGTGGCGGGATGGGGATCAGGTTGAACACGCCCAGGCCGATGGAGAGGATGGCCGTTTCCAGCAAAAACAGGTCAAAAGCGCTGAGATCGGAGCGGCCATGGCTCCACAGGACCGACAGGGTTCCCAACAACAGAAGCGACAGCAAAAAGTTGGACACAGGGCCCGCCAGAGCCGTGACAGCCATGCCCCGCTTGGGGTTTTTGAAATAATTGGGATTCACCGGTACGGGTTTGGCCCAGCCAAAACCGGCCACCACCATCATGGCAAGACCGAGCCAGTCGATGTGCCGCAGCGGATTCAGGCTCAGCCGATGCTGCCGCTTGGCGGTGGGATCACCCAGCGCATAGGCTGCCAGACCATGGCAGGTCTCATGCACCGTCAGGCACAAAAAGACGGACACCAGCCGCAGCGCCAGGTCTTTCATAGAGCCGAAATCCAGCGAATTCCACAGGTTTGTCAGATAATGCAAGGTCAGCGCTCCCATCAGGACATACTCGCCCAATTTATTAAATTGTATTATACCAAAGAATATCCCCCAATACAAGGAAAAATAACCGCACTTTCTTTTGCGGCGGGAAATGATAACAACACTGTTGCCAATGTTACAATTTTGTTGCCAAATCTGTCATTGGACTGTTGTGCTTTTGTAACGACGCATAGGCTGGGCTGTGGTATCATATAGGTACAAGGAAAAGAATACCCACCGCCTTTGAAAGGAGAACACCGATGAAACATTTGGATAAGATGAAAGTTGTGATCATGGTTCTGGTAGCTCTGTGTCTGCTGTGCGCTGTGGCAGCCTTCTTCCTGCCCAACGCTCAGGGAATGGTACTCTCCTGCGTGGCTATGGCGCTGGCCGCCATGATCTCCGTGCTGTGCCTCGTCAATCTGGCCGCTCTGCTGCAGCGCCCCCATGCGGCGGCATAAACAAGATAACTGCATAATAAACAGCCCCCTGCCGCTTGGCAGGGGGCTGTGCTTATTCGTTCAGGAAGGCTGCCATCTTCTCCGGGAAGGTACGGTAATCATCCACGGTAACAAAGTGGAAATCTGCAAGATACACGCTCTCGTCGTTACCGCCGGGGCCGTAATCGTCACCGGCATAGGCCACCTCATCGTGCTGCAAGCCCATCATGCGGCAGTATTCGCTGAGGGCTTGGGCTTTGTTCCACGGCCGGGGCGCCATGTCGAAGGAGGATGAGCCGCCCACGAACACATGGTATTCCGGGAAGGCGGCCACCACGGTATCGTAGATGGCACGGCGCTTTTTGCGGTCGGGGTCGAAGGCCAGCTTGTCATCCGGCTGTGCCTTGGTGCCCAGCAGCGGGAAGGTCACGCAGCCGGAAGGATGATACTCCACACTGTCACCGGCGAACACTTCGTAACCGAACCGGCGGCGCAGCTCGGTGATCCGCCGTGCCACCTCTTCCCTGTCGCAGGGCAGCTGCAGGTCACGCACCACCTGCAGGTCACGGCTTTCCTCGTCATAGCGGGCATACTGCATACCGTAGTTGCCGATGATGTCGATGGGATAGCCGCCCATCTGGCGGAAAATGCGGCCTGCCTGTCCTGCGCCCACCATCACCAGACGGTAGCGCCGGGCCAGCGCATCCAGCGTGCGGCGGTTCTCCTCGCTCAGAGGCTGCTTATGCTGGGTCAATGTGCCGTCTAAATCGAAGGCAATCAGTTTAATTTTGTCCATCTTGCACCGATCCTTTGCAGTTTTCGCAGGCAAGACCCGGGGGCATTGGTGGTCACCAGCCGTGCGCCCAGACGGAAGCACTCGGCCAGATGGTCCTCTTCCACCACGTTGTCGCCCACCCAGGGTTCGATCCGACGCTGCTGCAGATAGTCGTAATATTCGGCATTGGTACTGTCCTTGACGCAGGCGCAATAGAGAATGTCGTCCAGCGGCTTCGTCACACGGTACATTCTGGAATAGGGGTAAAAACCGTGAAGACGGAAGCGTTTTCCGTACTTTTTATGGATATATTCCAGCACCGGCGCATCGAAGCTGTTGAAGATCATTTTCTCGTCCATGCGATACCGCTCCAGCAGAGCCACGCACTGATCCACGCACTTCCGGCTGCGCTCTTCGTTGCCCGGTTCCCAGTATTCCTTGACTTCCAGGTTCAGCGTCACACCGCTGTTTTCCAGCAGGGCCAGCAGCTCTTCCAGCAGCGGAATGGGTTGAGGGCAGTCCGCCGTGCCGGCATTCAAGGTACGCAGCTGGGCCAGCGTCATATCCGCCACAGCGCCGGTGCCGTCGGTAGTGCGGTCCACCGTTTTATCGTGGATCAGCACCAGAGCACCGTCCTTGGTCAGACGCACATCCGTCTCGATCATGTCCACGCCCGCCGCAATGGCGGCACGGAACGCCTCCATGGTGTTTTCCGGCGCACTGCTTTGGTCGCCCCGGTGGCCAGCCACCATCATTTTGCCTGCATATGTCAGTTCCATTGTAGCGCCTCCCTTTTTGATACTTGCTTTCCTTTGATTCCTATTATATAATGACCACGCAGAAATACGCAAGCATCAATCAAAAACAGGCAACTTTTCAAAAATCAGCGCACATTTGCGCATATGCACGCAGGAGGGCCCATGTATCAGAACGAACGGGAATTAGAGATCCAGAAAATTCTGGCGCAGACCGGCTACGTCAGCGTACAGGAGCTGAGTCAGCAGCTTTATACCAGTCCTTCCAGTATCCGACGGGATCTGACAGCGCTGGAAAAGCGGGGACTGGTACGGCGCAGCTACGGCGGCGTGGAGCTGGTGAAAAACAGCTCCCAGATCCTACCCTTTTCCACCCGGGCGCACCAGAACATCCCCGCCAAGAAGATCATGGCACGAAAAGCCGCCACCATGGTGGGCGAAGGCAGCATCGTTTTCCTGGATCAGTCCTCCAGTGCCTTTTTCGTGGCCTGCGCTCTGCAGGATCGGGCTGACCTGACGGTGGTGACCAACAATGTGGAAATTCTGTCGCTGCTGTCTCAGTCGAAGATGGAGGTCCTCTCCTGCGGCGGGCGGCTGAGCCGCAGTAACCGCAACTGTCTGCTGGGCGGTGACGCCGCAGAGATCTTCCGGCACATCCGGGCGGATATTCTGTTCTTCTCCACCAGAGCCCTCGCCCCCGAGGGCGTGATCTACGACCACGACCGGGAAGAGATCCGATTGCGGCAGGTGATGCTGGAGAACGCCGTGAAAAAGGTGTATCTGTGCGCCGCCGAAAAGTTCGGGCAGTACGCCGGGTTCCGGCAGTGCCATCTGGACGATGTGGACTGCGTCATCACGGAGGCAGAGGATAAGCTCTTGTTCTCTCCCTTGGGGAAACTGGCCGCAAAGATCGTATAAGCAAAAAAAGAAGGAAAGACATTGTCTTTCCTTCTTTTTTATTGCTTGTTCAGAAGTCTGATTACTTCACCATCTTGGCGATCTCGTCAGCGAAGTTCTCCTGCTTCTTCTCAATGCCCTCGCCCTTCTCGAAACGGACGGCGTTGACGAACTTCACCTTGGCGCCGGCCTTCTTGGCAGCGTCAGCGATGTAGCCCTCGACGGAACCCTGGAACAGGTCGCCGCGAACGAACTCCATCTGCAGCAGGCAGTTCTCGGAGTAGAACTTGTTCAGCTTGCCCATGACGATCTTTTCCTTGACCTGAGCGGGCTTGGAAGCCATCTTGGGATCGTTGTCCATCTGGACCAGCATGATGTGCTTCTCGGTCTCCAGCACGTCCTCGGTGACCTGGCTCTTGTCCCAGAAACGGGGATTCAGAGCGGCGATCTGCATGGCGACGTTGCGGCCGATCTCCACGGCGTCCACATCACCCTCGACCTCCATGTTCACCAGAACGCCGATCTTACCACCAGCGTGGATATAAGCGGCGGAGGTGCCGGTGGCGAAACGCTCGAAGCGACGAACCTTGATGTTCTCGCCGATGGTCAGGACCATCTCCTGCTGCATCTGCAGCACGGTCAGCTCGCTGCCCTCATAGGTGCACTCCATCAGAGCGTCCAGATCGGCGGGAGCGTTCTTGGCGACGGTAGCAGCCACACCCTTGACGAATTCCTGGAACTTCTCGTTCTTACCAACGAAGTCGGTCTCGGCATTGACCTCGACGACCACGCCGATGCCGTCCACGACGGCGGCATAAGCCATACCCTCGGCAGCAATGCGGCCGGCCTTCTTGGCGGAAGCAGCCATGCCCTTCTCGCGCAGCCACTCAACAGCCTTGTCCATATCACCATCGGTAGCAGTCAGGGCCTTCTTGCAGTCCATCATGCCAACGCCGGTCATCTCACGCAGGGTCTTCACATCAACAGCGGTAAAAGCCATTTTCATATCCTCCAGTAAAATATTTCAGTTAAATGAAAGCGGGGCAAGGGCATTCACCCCTGCCCCGTCGGTTTACACGGTGTATTGCTCGGTATGATCCGAAATTACTCGGCAGCCTCGGTCTCCTCGGTCTGCTCGCCCTGACGGCCCTCGATCATGGCGTTGGCCATGACGGAAGCGATCAGCTTGATGGCGCGGATAGCGTCATCGTTGCCGGGGATGGGATAATCGATCTCGTCGGGATCGCAGTTGGTATCGGCGATGGCCACAACGGGAATGCCCAGACGATGAGCCTCGGCGATGGCGTTGCGCTCCTTGCGGGTGTCAACGATGAACAGAGCGCCGGGCAGCTTCTTCATTTCCTTCACGCCGCCCAGATACTTCTCCAGCTTCTCGATCTCGCCCAGGTGCTTGATGACTTCCTTCTTGGGCAGCATATCGAAGGTGCCGTCAGCCTGCATGGCCTTCAGCTGGTTCAGACGATCGATGCGGGTGCGCATGGTCTTGAAGTTGGTCATCATGCCGCCCAGCCAACGAGCGTTGACATAGTACATGTTGCAGCGCAGAGCCTCATCCTTGATGGCTTCCTGAGCCTGCTTCTTGGTACCGACGAACAGCAGGGACTGGCCGTTCTCGCTCAGCTGACGAACGAAGGCATAAGCCTCTTCCAGCTTCTTGACGGTCTTAGCCAGGTCGATGATGTAGATACCGTTGCGCTCGGTGTAAATGTAGGGAGCCATCTTGGGGTTCCAGCGGCGGGTCTGATGACCGAAGTGGACGCCTGCTTCCAGCAGGGCCTTCATGGATACGACATTCTGTGCCATTTTTTGTTGTTTCTCCTTTTGTTTTAGTTTTTACCTCCAGTTTTTTCATCCCATCGGCCAACCAGGTGGCACCGACCGAAAGTCCAAAACTGTGCGGAATGCTGAAATATAATACCACAAGGCATAGTAGAATGCAAGGGAAATTTTCACAAAATTTTGAAATTTCCCGACTTTTTGCCCCTCCTTTTTCCCTTCTTTCAGTTCCAGCGGCGGCGTTTTCGTTCCTGACCGCCCTCGGGGCGGTGAAAGGGCTTGTCGACAAGGATAATATCGCTGCCAAAACGCTGGATGCACTCCCACGGAATGTAGAAGTCCTCCCCCCTGCCGAAGAGGCCGAAGAAGCGGCAGGGGCCGAAAACCACGATGCCCTTGACGCTGCCCTCCGGGACGCAGATCTCCATGTCCCCCACATAGCCCAGACGACAGCCGTCGCAGATATTGATGACCTCCTTGCGCCGCATCAGTGTAAAGCGATCGATCATAGTATTCCACCTCACGCTAAGCTTATGTGGGGCGTGTTTTGTCCTATACGCCGGTCTTTACGTCGAATTGCGCCGCAGCTGAATATCCCCGGCGGCAGCGGGCAATACTGCTGTCATCAAAAGCTGGGAGGCTTCTTCATGCACGGAAAAGTAGAGATCAGCGGCATCAACACGGCCCATCTGCAGGTACTGAAAAACGATGAGATGACCCGTCTGCTGCGTCTGGCGGCGCAGGGCGACACTCTGGCCCGGGAGACGCTGATCTGCGGCAATCTGCGGTTGGTCCTCTCAGTGATCCAGAAATTTCTGGGCCGGGGCGAAAACATGGACGACCTTTTTCAGGTGGGCTGCATCGGCCTGATGAAAGCCATCGATAATTTTGACGTGGAGCAGGGCGTGCGGTTTTCCACCTACGGCGTCCCCATGATCGTGGGCGAGATCCGACGGTATCTCCGGGACAACAGCGCCCTGCGGGTGAGCCGCAGCATGCGGGACACCGCCTACCGGGTGCTGCAGGCACGGGAAAAGCTGATGCGTCAGAACCAGCGGGAGCCGACAGTGGAACAGATCGCCAAAGAGCTGGACATTCCCCGGGAGGAAGTGGTGTTCGCCATGGACGCTGTGGTGGACCCGGTATCCCTCTACGAACCGGTCTACTCCGACAACGGCGACGCCCTGTGCGTCATGGATCAGGTAGGCGACCGGTTCAACACCGACGAGAGCTGGATCGAGCAGATCGCCCTGAAGGACGCCATGGATCGTCTGAGCCAGCGGGAAAAGCGGATCCTTGCCATGCGGTTTTACCAGGGCAAGACCCAGATGGAGGTCTCGCAGGAGATCGGCATCTCCCAGGCGCAGGTAAGCCGGCTGGAGAAAAGCGCTATCAACAGCATCAAAAAGGGATTATAATAAAATCCGCACAGACTTCGCTGTCTGTGCGGATTTTTCTGTATTTGCATTACTTTTTGAAGCTGTCCTTCAGGGAAACGCTGCGGTTGAACACCAGATGATCAGCAGTGCTGTCACGGTTGTCCAGGCAGAAGTAGCCCACACGCATGAACTGGAAGGTGGGAGCGTTGACGCCGGTACGATTTTCCTGCTTGTCAAAGGCAGCGGCCACTTCGGCCATGGCCTTCTCTACCTTGCAGCCGGTGAGGATCTGCAGGGAGTCAGGATTCATGCAGTCCAGGAAGTCCTTGTCGGGACCGTCGGGCTGCGCGTCGGAGAACAGATTGTCATACAGGCGCACCTCGGCATCCAGACAGTTCTCGGCGTCCACCCAGTGAATCGTGGCGCCCTTGACCTTGCGGCCGTCGGCAGGATTGCCGCCGCGGGACTCGGGATCGTACTCGCACAGCACTTCCACCACGTTGCCCTTTTCATCCTTGACGCAGCCGGTGCAGCGGATCAGGTAAGCGCCCTTCAGGCGGCACTCAGGGCCCTCGGGATAGAGGCGCTTATACTTGGGGATGGGAGTCTCCATAAAGTCGTCGGACTCGATCCACAGGTTGCGGGAGAAGGTGATCTCATGGGTGCCCTGAGAAGGATCGGTGGGGTTATTCTCCACCTCGAAGGTCTCGCTCTGGCCCTCGGGATAGTTGGTGACGGTGAGCTTCACGGGATGGATGACGGCCATGGTACGCTCGGCAGTCAGGTTCAGGTCCTCACGCAGGCAGTGCTCCAGGAAGCCGTACTCAATGGTGCTGGGGGACTTGGCCACGCCGATCCGCTCGCAGAAATCACGGATGGAAGCGGCGGTATAGCCACGGCGGCGCAGACCGCACAGGGTGGGCATCCGGGGATCATCCCAACCGGAAACGTACTTCTCCTCCACCAGACGGCGCAGCTTGCGCTTGCTCATCACAGTGTGGTCGATGCCCAGACGAGCGAACTCGATCTGGCGGGGCTTGTGGTAAGGAATGGACACATTGTTCACCACCCAGTTGTACAGGGGACGGTGATCCTCATACTCCAGAGAGCAGAGGCTGTGGGTGATGCCTTCCAGGGCGTCCTGAATGGGGTGGGCAAAGTCGTACATGGGGAACACGCACCACTTGGTACCCTGACGGTGATGCTCGATGAAGCGGATGCGGTAGATAACAGGGTCACGCATGTTGAAATTGCCGCTGGCCAGGTCGATCTTGGCACGCAGGGTCATCTTACCCTCTTCCACCTCGCCGGCGATCATCTTCTTGAAGAGCTCACGGGTCTCCTCGATGGGACGGTCACGGTAGGGAGAGACGGCAGGCACACCGATATCGCCGCGGTTGGCCTTGAACTCCTCAGGCGTCAGCTCGCACACATAGGCAAGGCCCTTGTCGATCAGCTCGAAGGCGAACTCCAGCGTCTTTTCAAAGTAGTCGGAACCGTAGAAGAAGCGGTCACCCCAGTCGAAGCCCAGCCAGTGAATATCCTGCTGAATGGCCTCCACATACTCGGTATCTTCCTTGGCGGGGTTGGTATCATCCATGCGCAGGTTGCACAGGCCGCCGTACTTCTCCGCAGTGCCGAAGTCGATGCACAGGGCCTTACAGTGGCCGATGTGCAGATAGCCGTTGGGCTCAGGCGGGAAACGGGTGTGAACGGTCATTCCCTGGAACTGACCACCCTCTGCGATGTCCTCGTCGATAAAAGTATGGATAAAGTTTTTGCTTTCGGAAACCTCGGCGGTTTCGGGGGTCTTTCTTTCCTCGGTCATTTTCTCACACTCCTTAGTCAATGGATCTACGCATAAAACGCAGGTTTATATTATAGCTTGTGTTTCGTCAAATTGCAAGAGGCGGGACCTGCTTTTTCGCCCCGCTCTTACAAAAGCTCCGCTTCCGTGGGGATATGGCGGGCCAGCGCCGCATTTTTCATCCACGGCTCCTCCGTCACCTCACGCAGGACCGTGATCCCCTCAGGCAGGGTAAAGGCCTGATCCTCCCCTTCCAGTTCCACCTCCATGACTGCTACGTTCTGCCAGAAGGGATAGACGTCGATCTCGAAGGTAAAGCCCTCGTGAGGCAGGCAGTAGCGGGTCTTGCAGATGGTAAAGGCGGCAGGATCCCGGGTGGTCAGCAGCTGCTCATACTCCTGCCGGGTGATGGTGCGCTCCCGCTCCACATGGGTCCGGGCGGTGATGCGCTCTTTCTCGGTGTGGAAAAACTCTTCCTTCTCCCCTACCCGCCGGCGGACACGGGCGGTAACGCCGGGGGCGGACAGCAGGTACGTCTGCTCCATGTCATACACGGCTGTGCAGCGAGGGCGCAGCGCCTGCGTGTCGGGATAAGCAATGAGGTACTTGCGTTCAATTTCCAAAGGTTGATTCACAGGGCATCAAACTCCTCTCTCGTCAGCAGCAGGTTCAGCGCTTCCAGCAGCGCATTAGCGGTCATGTGGCCGGGAAGCTGCAGTTTTTGCAGCAGTTCTTTGCGTTTTTGCTCGGAATTGGGACCAACGAGGCCCTTTTCCATCATATCTGCCTTGGTGATGGCGGGGGCGGGAGTGACCGTCTCCACACCTTCGAAGGTAGCGCCGCAGCGGCGCAGGGCCTCCAGCAGCACCTCGGGACGCATGCCCTCCACGCCCAGCTTGCCTTCCTTGCCGGCCTTGGACTTGCGGCGTTCCTTGCCGTAGACGTCCGGTACATAGGCCTGCCTGATCTTGTCTTTGGGCAGTGCGCCCTTGAGGTAATTGCGGATGACAAAGCCGGCGCCGTCGCTGTCGGTGAGAAGGATGAGGCCACGACTCTCCGCCAGACGGCGGAAGAAGGCCAGCTTCTCCTTATCGTTGAACACGCCGAAGCCGCCGGTCTCCACCACGGTGGCGTCCACCACCTGCAGCAGGGCGTTTTTATCGTAGCGGCCTTCCACCACGATGACTTCACGAATCTTCTCTTTCATCGGCGGCCTGCCAGTTCCACCAGGAAGAGCTTCAGCTCCGCCTCGTTATCCATGCCCTTTTCGCTCTTCATGCGGCGGTCCAGTACCTGACAGTTCTGGACGGCCATACGGCACCAGTTGTGGTCCACCTTGCGGGCAGCTTTCAGCAGCAGCTCCGCCGGGTAGTCGCTTTTCATGTTCCACAGCTGCTTGAGCCACGCTTTGTCCTTCTTCTCGTCGAGGGCCATGCGGGCCGTGTAGAGGCGGCGCAGCTCCTTGCCGATGGCGGCCAGGATCATGATGGGTTCCGTCTGCATCCGCAGCAGCTCTCCCAGCACCCGGGCGGCATCGTCATAGCGGCCGTCGGTGATGCAGCGGGTCATATCAAAGACCTGCGCATCCAGCACCGGGGTGGCTACGGCGTTAATATCAGCCACGGTGACGCTTTGACCCTTGGCATAGGAACTGATCTTGCCGATCTCCGACACCAGATCGGTCATCAGCGTTCCGCAGGTGAAGAGAAGATGCTCCACCGCAGCGCTGTCAATATCCTTCCCGGCGGCGGCAAAGCGGCGGCGCACCCACTTGACCAATGCGGCACGCTCCTGCTCGGCGAACTCCACCTCCTGCACCGCCTTGTCCAGCACGGCGCACAGCTTCTTCATCTTGCCGTCCCGCTTATAGCTGAGGGTATCGTAGATGAATACCAGCACGCAGTATTCCGGGACGTCGCTCAAAATCTCCATCAGCGACGTGCGGCTGCTTTCGTCCAGTTTGAAAATGTCCAGATCCGTCACGGTGACCAGCGTATGCTCAGCCATCATGGGCATGGCCTCCACCGTCTCGGCCAGCTGCTGCATGGTCAGGCCCTTGCCCTGCAGGCGATGGTAGTTGAATTCCTCAAAGCCTGCGGGAACCAGCAGCTGACGCAGCTCTTCTACATAGCGCTCCCGGAGATAGATCTCCTCGCCGTAGAAAATGTAGGCATTTTCCGGCGTGCCGGCCTTCAGGTCGGTGCGGAGCTTGTCATAGGCGGCGGTGGCCTTGGTTGCTTTTGTCTTTTTCTCTGCCATGGTTACTCTTCTCCTTCCACCGTCAGCAGGATATGGCCCTGCAGGTCGGTGCGGTAGATCTCACAATTTGCTGCCATCAGGCGCAGCAGCGCTTCGTCGGCGGGGTGGCCGTAGCTGTTGTCGCCCACGCTGATGACCGCCGTTTCCGGCGTAACAGCCTCCAGCAGTTCCCGGCTGGTGGCGTATTTGGAGCCGTGGTGGCTGACCACCAGCAGCTCAATATCCGGCAGAGCGTACCGCTCCACCAGTTTTTTCTCCGTAGAACCGGCCATGTCGCCGGTGATGAGGGCATCGTAGTCCCCGGCGGAGCACAGCACCGTCAGGCCCTGCTCATTCAAATCGCCTTCGCCCAGCGGTGGGTAGAGGCAGATCGACGCCTGTCCCGCAGAACACGACGCCGACTCGTCCACATAGACGACGGCCATACCGTATTGTTCCGCCAAGCCCACCAGTCGGTCACGGACGCCAAATTCGTCCTCGATACGTGGCAGGTAGAGGGTATCGGCCGGGATGCGAGCCATCAGCTCCGGCAGGCCGTTGGTATGGTCGGCATGGTAATGGGTCACCACGATGGCGTGGAGGCGGTCAAAGCCCATGGTGGCGATCTGGTCGGCAGCGATACCACCGGCGTCCAGATAGCTGTTGCTGCTGCCGCAATCCACCAGCACCGCCGCATCGTCACTGTAAAGCAAGACGCTCTCGCCCTGCCCCACATCCAGCGTCAGCACGCCCAGATCGCCGAAGCGGTATTCCGCAGTGCCCAGCCAGACGGTCAGGGCCAGCGTCAGAGCGGCCAACAGGGCGGCCAGCACATACTGCCGCTTTCCTTTTCGCAGCAGGCAGGCGCCGAACATGGCGTAGGCGTAACCCAGCCAATACTTGAGGTAGCGGTTGGAGAAATACAAGGCGTGGCCCGGGGTTGCCATCACCAGCCGTGCTACCCACAGGGAGTAGCGCACCAGCACCCAGACCACCCAACCGGCAAATTGTGCCGCCGGCAGCCAGAGAAAGCCCAGCAGCACTGTCAAAAAGGAAACCATAAAGGCCCAGCCTGCCGCCGGGACCACCAGGAGATTACTCAGGGGCGAGAGCAGGGTGAAGATGTTAAAGTAGTAAGCCGTCAGCGGGATGGTAAAGACCAGGGCGCCCAAAGACGAGGAAATGCTGGCGGCCAAAAAACTCCAGCCACGGCGCAGCAGTCCCTCTTCCACCGGCAGCTTCATCATCCGTCGGTAGAGCCGTTCGCCGCACAGCAGAATACCGGCAGTGGCAGCGAAGCTGAGCTGCAGACTGATACTGGCGGCGGCAAAGGGGTTAGCAATCAGGATCAGCAGCAGTGCCGCACTCAGGGAGGTAAGACCGTCACTCTCACGGCGAAAGAGCGGTGCTGTCAGCACGAAGGCCAGCATGATGACGGAGCGGACGATGGACGGCGTCAGACCGGTCATCAGCATATAGAAGGACAGGGACGCCAGAGACACCACGGCGAACAGCCGACGGCGGCCCAGTGGGATCAGCAGGCCGATGAGGGACACAAGGAAGGTGCAGTGCAGGCCGGACACAGCGAAAAGATGGCTCAGTCCCGCCTCGGACATGGCGGTGGCATCCTCCACAGACAAGCCGCTTCTGTCGCCGGTGAGCATGGCGCAGACGAAGGCGGCGGTGGTCTCGTCACGCCAGATCTGCCCCACCTTTTCCCGTACGGCACGGGCGGCACGCAGGGGCAGCCAGCGAAGACTGCCGACACTTCCCTCCTCCACCGCTAATTCGCCCCGGGCATAGAGCAGTACGTACACGCCCCGGGAGGTAAAGGTGGTGATCTCGTCATCACGGATGCGAGCGGCATTCTGCCAGTAGGCGTTGCCGGAGATGGTCTGGCCCGGACGCAGAGCCAGCAAATCTTTTTCGCCGTAATACACGGCATTTTGACAAAACCCAAAGGAAACTTCCACTTTCGCTCCCGTATCGGTTTCCATCGGGTCATCTGCCACCGTGGCGGTGAAAGGCAGAGTCTGGCCACAGTTTTCCACCAGTGGGGCGGCGAAAAGGGCTTCGTAGCCCACGCAGTAAACGAGTGACACCGCCAGTGAAAAGAGGATCAGCAGCAAGCGCAGGCGAAGATTGGCCTTTTGGCCCATCTGTTTTTTCAGCGCCAGCACCGCAAAGGCACACAACAGCACCGCAGCGGCGGCGTACAGCTGCCAGCCGTCCCTGGGCAGCAGGCCGGAAAGGCCGCAGCCCACAGCGAAGGACAGAGCCACGGTAGCCAGGATGCGCATACGACTCTCTCCTTCCCTTGCTTTTAACTGATATATTATACCAAAGATCGGCAGCGGGAGCAAGGGGCAGACAGGATCATTGTCATTTGACAAACAGCTTTCTCGCACCTATAATGAACACACTGCTTTTGCTGCGAGGTGTCTGCCTATGAAACTGATTGTTGAAAACCTGCAAAAAAATTTTGACAAGAAAGAAGTGCTGAAAGGGGCCACTTTTACCTTTGAGCAAGGGCGCATCTACGGTCTTCTTGGCAGAAATGGCGCCGGTAAGACCACTCTTTTCAATTGTCTGAACGAGGATCTTCCCATCGACGGCGGCAGCTTCTGTCTGGCAGATGACAGCGGCGAGCGCCGATCCATCACTGCCCAGGACATCGGCTACGTGCTCTCTACCCCGGTGGTGCCGGAATTTCTGACAGCCCGGGAGTTTTTGAAGTTCTTTCTGGAGATCAACCGCCACCGCATTGTCGATCCCAAGGAGCCGGATGCGTACCTCGACTACATGCAGATCGACCCGGAGGACCGGTCAAAGCTGCTGAAGGATTTCTCCCACGGCATGAAGAACAAGATGCAGATGCTGGTGCATATCATGGCCGATCCCGCCGTACTGCTGCTGGACGAGCCGCTGACCTCCTTCGACGTGGTGGTGGCCGATGAGATGAAGGGTCTGCTGCGGCGCATCAAGGGCGACCACATCACCATCCTCTCCACCCACATCATGGAGCTGGCGCTGGATCTGTGCGACGAGATCGTGATCCTTAACGACGGCGTACTGCGGCAGGTGAGCCGTGAGGAGCTGGACGACGAGGATTTCAAAAACCGCATCATCTCCGCATTGAAGGGAGAAACCGATGTTTGATACCTTCCTCATCTCCCTTCGGCTGCGGATCGCCTACAAGATCAACAGCTTTCTCCACGGGCTCAAGTCCCTGCCGCTGATCCGGCGGCTGCTGCCCACGGCGCTGTATGACCATCAGGGTCTGAAGGCGGCCGCCACCATCGTGGCGCTGCTGAAGGAATTTTTCGGCATGTTTTTGGGCCGGATCCTCTACTTTTCCCTGATGTTTTTGGCTCCGCTGGGAATCATGGAGTTCCATGACCCGGCGGCAGGTTTCCTGCATCTGCTGGTGTTTTTGACACTGATCGGCATGATCCTCAACAACCCCCTCTTTGAACCCACGCAGGATAAATACTACGCCATGTTCCTGCTGCAGATGGACGCACGGCGCTACGTGGTGACGGATTACGGCTACTATCTTTTGAAGCTGCTGGTCGGTTTTACCATCTCCGCTTTGCTCTTTGGCTGGCTGTTGATGGACTTGCCTGTGTGGCTGTGTCTGCTGATCCCCCTCTTCGTAGCGGCCGGCAAGCTGACTGCCTCAGGGCTGACGCTGCTGCGCTGGAAGCGCAAAGGGACGCTGGTGACGGGCGAAAAGGTCAACGTGACCAAAATCGCCGCATCGGGCATGCTGCTGGCGGCGGCTTATGCACCGCCGGCGCTGGGCTTGGCGATCCCCCGCATCGTGTTCTTTGTGCTGCTGGGTCTGTTTTTGGTCTGCGGCGCCGTGGCGGCGGTGTATGTGGTGCGCTTCCCCCACTACCGCAAGGTCTACAAGGAACAATTTGTTGCCAATTCCCTGCTGTTGGGCGTAGAAAACGCCAACACGATCACGCAAGACGTCTACCAGAACAAGCTGGAACTGGAGGTGGGCGAGTCGAAAGAGACCGGCTGCGCCTATTTCCACGAGCTGTTCGTGCGGCGGCACCGGAAGCTCCTGACCCGGTCGGGCAAGCGCATGACGCTGGCGGCAGCAGTCATCATGGCGGCACTGTGCGTGGCAGTCACGCTGATTGGGGAGCTTTCCGACAGCATCCACCAGTTCCTCGGCAACTCCCTGCCCACCCTCCTTATCGTCATGTACTGGATCAACCGGGGCCGGGATCTGACGCAGGCCCTCTTCTTCAACTGCGACCACAGCATGCTGACCTATCGCTTTTACCGCCAGCCGAAGATCCTGCTGGAGCTGTTCACGGCACGGTTGAAAACGCTGATCGTCATCAACCTGTCCCCCGCCGCTGTTATCGCCGCAGGACTGCCGCTGCTTCTCTTCCTCTCCGGCGGAGCGGAAACGCCGCTGCACTATGCGGTGCTGCCTCTCTCGATTCTGGCCATGTCGGTGTTCTTCTCCGTCCACACGCTGGTGCTGTACTATCTGCTGCAGCCCTACAACGTGGGACTGGAGAGCCGCAGCCACGCCTACTCCATCGTCAACACAGCCACCTATGTGGTGTGCTACTTCACCATGAATCTGGAGCTGCCCACCGTGATTTTCGGGCTGTGCGTCATCGGCTTCTGCGTGGTGTACATCGCCGTGGCGCTGGTGCTGGCCTATCGGCTGGCGCCCAGAACTTTCAAACTGAGAACATAAAGAAAAGACCGCAAATTGCGGTCTTTTTCTTTGTTTATTCGCCTCTTTTGTATTCCAGAATGTCACCGGGCTGGCAGTCCAGCACATCGCAGATGGCTTCCAGCGTGGAAAATCGGATGGCGCTGACGTGGCCGTTTTTCAGCTTGGAGAGGTTGACGTTGGCAACGCCCACCCGCTCGGACAGCTCGTTGAGGGACATCTTCCGGTCGGCCATGACCCGGTCGAGGCGCAGAATGATCGGCATCGCTTCCCCTCCTTACAGCGTTTCGTCGGACTCACGCTGCAGCGCCTGCCCGTAGGAGAAGATGTAGCTGAGGAGGAAGATCACACAGGCCGTCACCACAAAGCTGAAGTCCATGGTAAATACATACTCGATCTTCGTAATGGCTGCGGAGTCGAAAATTTGCTCCACGGGATAGGCGCGGGTCAGGATTACGCGCTCCACCACACCCAGTACAGTTGCTATGGCACCACCAGCCAGAATGGCCCACGCTGCTTTTCTCAGGTTGGTCACCACTCCATCTTCAAAAGGACGCCCCTCCTTTACCAGTGCCAGAATACCCCGGTACAGGCCACAGGTGTAAGCCACCACAAAGAACAGCACACTGCCCACCAGCAGTCCTACCACAGCATATAACTTTACCGCACCGGTGACGACCTGCAAATCTTCCGTCAAATAGAACTTGAGAAAGTCCAGATCCAGCGTCAGAGAGCCGGGTACAAACATCTTCTCACCGAAGATCAGCACCAGTACCGCAAACACCAGGCACACGAATCCGCAGGCCTTGGTGATGCCTCCCGCCACTTTGAAAACGGTTTCAAACGTACCCGCTGTTTTCATCATCTTGTTATGCATAACCTTTCCTCCTAAACATCAAATAATTAACGTTTATCGTTAAAGCTATAGTAACAGAGGCCACTACGTTTGTCAATAGGTTTTTTACGATAAACGTTAAAATTTTGATCTAAGAAAAAGACGGTGCCGATAGCCGGTTGGGCATAAGGATATGTCAACCGGCAGTGATATAGATTTGCATCGCAAATCTGTGATATACACCTGTCGGTGTGTGATATAGGCTTCGCCTGTGAAATATTTTCTTCGAAAATATAAAGGAAAGGACGGCATCTCTTCAGATGCCGTCCTTATATTTTTAAATCATCCCGGAGG
>JAFQFC010000004.1 GCA_017415775.1 Oscillospiraceae bacterium | reverse complement strand
GAATTACCGCTGGCATTTTTTCGTGTTTTTGGGAATAAGAAAACACTGCTGGGATAGCGTATTCTGTATTATATATTGTAATTAGTTTTTCCATATCTTGTTCTCCTCTATTTTCGATTTGTCATCCTGTTTATTTGAGAAAAGTATATCACACAACTATGAACAAATCCACATTAGTTGCAAGTGGGATTGGTATCAGTTTTTTGTATAATTCTGTTGTTTCCGAAGAGAGTGACATCGGCACCTTCTTTGTTGAAGGTATTACAGATCCCCATGCGTTCCATGTGGTGTATACACGAAATACGAATGCCATAATATATGCAGAGCGATTTCTCAAAAAGCAAGCAGGCAGCAATAGAAATGTTGTCCACAACGAAAATCACCCGTGAGCGGCAGTCCGATTATACAGGACGGAAAACTGGTGGGCGCAGTGACCCACGTGCTGGTAAATGATCCGACGAGAGGGTATGGGGTTTTCATTGGAAATATGTTAGATGCAGCGGGATGATGTAGGGCGGGGGCTTGCTCCCGCCTTTCTTCTTGTGTTTGGGGGATTTTATGGTACAATGTATGAGAGGCTATTTTCAAGGAAACGGAAAACATGAAAAAGGAGTTGGAAGCATGGAAAAGTGGAGCATCGCTGTCATGCGGGAGCTGGTATACGGCGAGCGGGGCATTCTGCACCGCATCGAGCAGGGGGATGAAGACCGGGTCGTGAGTGCCGAAAAACTGTTTTTGATCGAAATGGCCAAGGAGACTAACCAACGATATCACGCAGGTACCCTGACCAATGACGAGCTGCTGATCTATCTTGACATTTTCGACGTGTTTGCGTCGTTTCAGCATGTGGACTGGATCCGTGACATGACCGCCGAGATGCACAGTATTCTGACCAAGGGGACGAAACATGTTTGAGAGGAAAGCGCCGGCGTGTAATTTTGACTCGTTTTTCATATACTACAGACGGAAAGAACATTGATGCAAAAGGAGCAACTGCCATGAAGAAAGACCTGCTGATCAAAACTATCGTGGGCCGTGAGATCCTGGACTCCCGGGGCAATCCCACGGTGGAGGTGGATGTGGTGCTGGAAAACGGCGTCACGGGCCGGGCATCCGTCCCATCCGGTGCGTCTACCGGCGTCTACGAGGCCTGTGAACTGCGGGACGGTGACAAGGAACGTTATGGAGGTAAGGGTGTTACCCGGGCGGTGGCGAATATCAACGGCGAGATCGCTGCAGCGCTGCGGGGCAAAGATGTGCGGGAGCAGGCGTGCATCGACCGGCTGCTGGTGGAACTGGACGGCACAGACAATAAGAGCCGTCTGGGAGCCAATGCCATTCTTGGCGTCTCTTTGGCCTGTGCGCAGGCAGCGGCCCGGGGGCAGGGGATGGAATTGTTTGACTGCCTGGGCGGATCGAAAGGCTGCACCATGCCGGTGCCTATGATGAACATCCTCAACGGCGGCGCTCACGCTGCCAACAATGTGGACATTCAGGAGTTTATGGTGATGCCGGTGTCCGCACCCAGCTGGCGGGAGGCCCTGCGCCGGGGCACGGAGGTGTTCCATGCGCTGAAGACCGTGCTGAAAGAGCGCCGAATCCCGGTGACCGGCGTGGGCGACGAGGGCGGCTATGCCCCCATGCTGGAGAAGGACGAGGATGCGCTGGCCATGATCGTGGCGGCCATCGAGAAGGCCGGGTATGTGCCGGGCAAGGATTTTATGATCGCTTTGGACGCCGCTGCGTCGGAGTGGTACGACGAGACACTGGATGCCTACCGCCTGCCTAAAGCGGGGACGGTGCTGCAGCGGGAGGAACTGGTGGCCATGTGGCAGCGGCTGTGCGAAACGTACCCCATTCTCTCGCTGGAGGACGGTATGGGCGAGACGGATTGGCAGGGCTGGGCGCTTCTGACGGAGGCGCTGGGCAGAAAGGTGCAGCTGGTGGGTGATGACCTGTTCGTGACCAATCCCCGGCGGCTGCGGCAGGGCATTGAGCGGGGCGTGGGCAACGCCATCCTCATCAAGGTCAACCAGATCGGCACTTTGACTGAGACGCTGGAGGCCATCGCCATGGCCCAACAGGCCGGTTACGCTGCTATCGTGTCCCACCGCTCCGGAGAGACGGAGGATACCACCATTGCCGACATCGCCGTGGCGGTGAACGCCGGGCAGATCAAGACCGGTGCGCCCAGCCGCAGTGAGCGGGTGGCCAAGTACAACCGGCTGCTGCGGATCGAGGAGGCGCTGGGGTCGGCTGCCGTATATCCGGGGCGGGAAGCGTTTTTGCAACTGAAGTAAAAAGGAAAAGTGAAACCGGCAGGGACTTTTGTCCCTGCCGGTTTTGTTCGTTTGTGCTTTGCTCAGCGGGCGCTGCGCTTTTTCAGCACCAGCAGACTGGCGGCCAGTGCTACCAGCAGCAGACCGCTGACGGTGAAGATCGCAGTGCCGACGCCGCCGGTCTCCGGCAGCAGCACGCCTTTCTGGTTGCTGATGGGGACTGTGACGGCGGGGGTCACCAGATCGGAAACCACGCTGACACGCACGGCGTCATTGCGCAGATTATAGCCAACGGGAGCCTTGGTTTCCACCAGGAAGTAAGTGCCGCAGGGCAGATCGGGGGAGAGGGCCTGTCCCTTTTCGTCGGTGGTCAGTGCCAGTTCCTCGCCATCCACCAACAGGGGAACGGCGGCGTACTGCACGCCGTCACAAACCACGGTGACGATGCCGGTGTCCTCGGGAGTTGCGGCCCGGTAGACTACAAAGCGGGCGCCCGGCAGCAGGATGTCGGCGTTGGCGGCATCGTGCTTGAGGATCTGGAACTTGCCGAACACGTCATCCGGCGTAGGGGGCAGAATGGGGGGTTCCTCGGGCGGGATGACAGGCTCGTTCTTGGGATAGACGGAAACGACCTTTACCGTTTGGACGGTGGTGGAGCCGTCGGCGTTGGTGACGGTCTCGCTCATGGGCAGATGGATGTAAAAGGGGCTGACAGGTGCCTTGACCTTGTCGGCATTGTGCTCCTCTACCACCAGATAGGTGCCGGCTTCCAGTGCGGCGGCAGCGTAGCCGGTGGAGTCGGTGACGATGGAAGCCACCAGGTTTTCGGGGATCTGGTACTTGGCGATCTCCGATGCGGTGGGCGTTTCATGGAGCGTCTCGCCCTGTGCGGGCTGGGCACTGTAGACATGGAATGTAATGCCGGACAGAGGACTGCCGGTGTCGGCGGTGGTCTTGTAGATGCGCAGACCCATCTCGGTGATGTCCTCTTCAAAGGTGAACAGCTCTTCGGCATACACGCTGGTCTGACCCTCGCTGATGCCTACCAGGCTCTGGGAGGCATTGCGGCCGCCCTCGGGCTCGTAGAAGTAAACGCCCTTGGCCAGATACTGGGTGCCCTCCACGGTGACACGGATGGAGTCGCCGGCGTGGGCCTTGACGGCCATGGGAACGGTGTCGGTGTTTTCTGCCAGACGACTGGTGCGGTTGGTGACGGTGACGGTGCCGTCATCATTGGTGTGGAAGCTGGTGACGGTGATCTTCAGGTAATCCTTTTCGCCGCCGGCCTGGTTCAGCCGGACATACATGCCCACTTCGTAGGTGTCGTCAGCGCCGGGCAGCAGCTGGGCACGGGTGACCTCCACATCGGAGATAACGATCTGGTCGTCAGCGGCGTCAACGCCTTCCAGCGTGCACAGGTAATAGGCCAGGTTGTTGACCCGGTAGGCAGCGTCGGCGTCATAGGTGCGCTGCCGCTTGCCGGGA
The DNA here is from genome assembly GCA_017415775.1 of Oscillospiraceae bacterium. Classification (GTDB taxonomy): domain Bacteria; phylum Bacillota; class Clostridia; order Oscillospirales; family Oscillospiraceae; genus Vescimonas. The sequence continues at coordinate 18,194 of JAFQFC010000004.1, read as the reverse complement.
AGCCAGTCCCAGCACTCGTTGGTGAAGTCGTGCATGGCGTGGAAATATATATTGTCGTTTTTTAACGTATCCACGGAGGCGAAATAACTCAGACCGTCCTTGGCGCCATCTTCGGCGTTGGCATAGGTCCACACGGCCATCTGCACGGCGGAGATCATGTCGCCGCGGGTCAGACTGTCCACGAACTCGGCGCTCAGGCCGCCGGCCTTCAGACTGGCCTTCATCTCGTCCATGGTCAGGTAGGGGTAGGCGTTTTGCAGAATAGCGCGGATGTGGCGGGCAGCCTGTGTGCCGTAATAGCCGCTGTCCTCCAGATTGATGCGACGGTAATGGGTACCATACGCCAAAGAGGTCTCCACGTCGCAGCAGTAAGTCACGTCGTAGTTGCTTTCGCCGTAGACAAATTTGCCGCTGGGCGTCCAGGAGGTTTTGCCGTCGGCGGCGTTGACCAGAACAAAGGTCTGGGGAATATTGCCTGAGACCATGTGATGGCTGACCTCGTAGCCGTAGCCTGTGCCGCATTTAACGGCTTCGAAGGTGTATTCGTTGGTGGCCGGCGTGACAGAGGCGCTTTCGATGCGGAGGAGGGTATCCAGCTCTGTGCTGAGCTTGGACGCCAGAGCGGGATCGATCTGTGCCTTTTGCTCGTCGCTCAGGGCATCATAGGCCTGCTGGGCAGCCAGACGGGCGGCGAACATCTCGCTGACATAGGTCTCATAGCCGGTGCGGGCAGCCAGATGCACGTCGGCGATGGCCTGATCGGTGGTGCCGGTGTCGTAATGGTTGTTTTTGACGGAGAAGGTGTAGCGCTTGTCCTGCATCTGCTGCAGACTATCGATGCTCTCCAGCTGAGCGATGACGGCTGCGACCGCCTCATCCTCCACGGCTGCGGCTGTGACAGGCAGTGCCGATACGGCCAGCAGCAGCGCCAGCAGCAGGGCGAAGAACTTCTTCGTGTGCTTCATGGAAGGGACCCTCCTTTTTATTAAGCGTGCGGGGAGACTGCCCCACTTTGATTTTTCTTCTGTATTGTATGCCCGGCAGCGTAACGCAGGCGTAACAAAAAAGCGGAAATTCTGCTCTTTTTTGAAAGAAAGTTTCGGCGAAAAAGGGTGTTTTGCGAATATGCCGCCGTCGACGCCGTTCAGCAAAACAAAACCTTGGATGCTGTGTCGAAAATGGCTGACAAACAGAAAATCTTGTGGTATATTGATAATAAAGGATAAGGGAGGTACGGCAATGAATTTTCTGGAACAGCGTATTTTGAAAGACGGCGTCGTTAAGGCCGGGAATGTGTTGAAGGTGGACAGCTTCCTCAACCATCAGATGGATGTGGCACTGCTGAAGGCAATGGGGCAGGAATTCCACCGCCGCTTTGCTCACAAGAAGATCACCAAGGTGCTGACCATCGAATCTTCCGGCATTGCCGTGGCCTATCCGGTGGCGGAAGCCTTCGGCGTGCCGATGGTGTTTGCCAAGAAGGCAAAGTCCATTAATATCGACGGCGACGTCTATGTGGCAGAGGTGCCGTCCTTTACCCATAAGGTGACCAATCAGGTCATTGTGTCCAAAAAGTTCCTCAGTTCCGAGGATCATGTGCTGATCATCGACGATTTTCTGGCCAACGGTTACGCCCTGCAGGGTCTGATCTCCCTGGTAGAGGCAGCCGACGCCACGGTGGAGGGCCTGGGCATCGCCATTGAAAAGGGCTTCCAGGAGGGCGGCAAGCGGATGCGAAATCTGGGCTATCATCTGGAATCTCTGGCCATTGTGGAATCTATGAGCGCCGAGACCGGCGAGATCGTGTTCCAGGCGCAGGAGGCGTAAAATGACCCTGACGCCTCAAATGTTTCTCATTGTCTGCCCGCTGCTGTTCCTCGGCGGACTGGTGGACGCCATTGGCGGAGGCGGCGGACTGATCACCCTGCCGGCTTACATGCTCGCCGGTGTGCCGGTCCATCAGGCCATCGCCACCAACAAGCTGTCCTCTACCTGCGGTACGGCTCTTGCCACGGTTCGGTTCATCCGTGAAGGGCTGGTGAACTGGCGTCTGGCGGTGCCTACCGTTTTGATGGCGGTCATCGGCAGTACGCTGGGCGCCAACCTGTCGCTGGCGGTGTCGGCGGATATCATGGAAAAGGTGCTGGTGTTCGTTCTGCCGGTGGTGGCCATCGTGGTGCTCAGCCCCCGGCTGTTCCGGGACGGCGACAACGAGCTGCACCTGACGAAGAAAGTGTGGACGGTGGCCATCCTCAGCAGTCTGCTGGTGGGTTTTTACGACGGGTTTTACGGCCCCGGTACCGGCACCTTCCTCATCATCGCCTTTACGGTGCTGGGCGGTATTGACCCCCGCCGTGCCAACGCACAGGCCAAGGTCATCAATCTTTCCAGCAACATTGCGGGCCTGACGGTGTTTATCCTCAACGGGCAGGTGTTCTTCCCGCTGGGTATCGCCGCCGCCGTGTGCAACATGGCGGGCAACTACGTGGGCGCCGGTCTTGCCATCAACAAGGGCAGCCGCATCACCCGCCCGGTGATCATCCTGGTGCTGGGACTGCTGTTCCTGAAGATCATGGGTGTGATTTGACGAAAAAAGACTCTCTGCCGGAAGCAGAGAGTCTTTTTTTAGTGTTCGCCTTCGTGTTTGACGGCCTTTTTCTTGTGGGCCGTCAGGGCCATTTCGCCGTTGAGATACATCACAACGAGGCCCAGCAGCACCAGAACGGTGGAGCATTTGATGATGACCGGGATGATGGTCTTGTAGATAAAGGTGCAGATGAGGGCTGCGGCCTCACCGCCCACGATCAGCGCCGCCAGATAGCCGAAGAAGGTCAGGCCGCCGGCAAAGAGGCACAGCAGGATGCCCCAGCCAAAGACGATGCGCAGCTTGGCGGAGATTTTTTTACACGTTTCTTTCATAGTTCGTACCTCCTTACAGACCGAGGATGGGCAGCCAGCCCATCAGCACGATGACCTCCAGAGCAAACTGGGCGAAAACCCACCAGAGGTTATTCTTGAATGTCTTGTCAAAGTCGGATTCGGCAATGGTCATGCCGGCATACATGCCCAGACCCAGCGGGGGCGTAATGCCGCACATGACGCCGCAGATGCACGGCAGCATGGCAGCCACCAGCAGGGGATCGCAGCCCACGGTGGCCAGGGTGGTGATGAACACAGGTCCGAAGATGACCACCAGAGAGGAGCCGGGGATCACCATACCCATGAAGCAGGTGATGGCGCAGATAGCGACGACGGTGCCCAGTTTGCCGAAGTTCCAGCCGGTGATAATGGCACCCATGTCCTCGGCAACGTTCAGGTCGGCAAACAGTGCGCCGATCATGTAGCCGAAGATGCACACGCCGATGGCGGGGGCGATGGTCTTGACGCCGTCACCGAACATTTTGGCCAGCGCGGGGAGCTTCACCTTGCTGCGGTCCTTGGCGATGCCGCAGGCGTACAGGGAGGAAAGACCGCCAATGAACAGCAGGAGGGAGGAGGACATGTACTTGGCACCTTCAGCGCCCAACCGGGCGGTGAAGAAGTTGTCCTTGAAGAGATAGTCCAGCAAAAAGGGCAGCAGGATGATGACCGGCAGCAGCAGGCCCTGCCAGCCGTCACGCAGCGTGGTGCGCAGGTCGGGCAGATCTTCTTTGCGCATGGGCTTGACCTTGTAGTACTTACAGAAGGCCCACACCATGAAAAGACGCTGGATGACGAACCACAGAGCAATGCCCCACAGCACGATCCAGAACTGGCCGGTGGTCATGTTGGAGGCCGGATACAGGGCGGTAAAGGCACCCATGGCAGCCACGATGTTGGAGGAGGGGGGGATCATGTTGCCCATGTAGCTGGCGTTGCTCTCGATGTTGGCGGCCAGATGGGCAGGGAAGCCGGAACGCTTCATGGCGGGAATGGTGAGCGTACCGGTAGCCATCACGTTGCCCGGGCCGGAACCGGACAGGGCGCCCATGAAAGCGCTGGCAACAACGGCGGTGTAGCCGGCGCCGCCGGTGACACGGCCGATGAGAGACAGGATCACGGCGATGCAGCTGTCGATGATCTTGGTCTTGGTGAGGATGATGGACATGGCCACGAACGCCACCATGGAGTACAGCAGGGAGGTGGAGAGGGCCTTGTCGATGTAAGCCCACACGTTGCCCCAGTTGCCGGTGATGGTCAGCAGCAGCAGAAAGCTCAGCAGTACCGCCTCGTACACGGGCCGCTTCATGGCCACGAACCAGAGGAGGATCCCCGCCAGCATGACGGCCAGATAAATGAGAGAGGAAGGCATAGCAAACACTCCTGTCATTACGTAAAAGTTATAATAGCAATTCTTTCTTGGTTATAATACTATGCCGGAGCGTGAATGTCAAGAAGATAGAGGAAATTTTCGGCGGCCCTCTTGCAATTGTTTGCTATAAACGCTATCTTATAGATAAGATAACCAAAAGGAAGGACGGTGGGGCCCTTGAACGCCAGACAGATGGAATATGCCCTTCGCCTTGCCCGTGTGAGGAACTTTTCCCAGGTGGCGGAGGAGCTGAAGATCAGCCAGCCGGCTTTGAGCAAGCAGATCCTGCAGTTAGAAAGCGAACTGGGTGTGAAGTTATTTGACCGCAATACCAATCCCCTGACGCTGACGCCGGCGGGGGAGGACTTTGTGCGGCAGGCCCGGGAACTGCTGTACCGGGAGGATCAGCTGCTGCGCTCCATGGACCGCTATCGCTCCGGGGAAGCCGGCGAACTGACCATCGGCGTCACGCCTTTTCGCAGTGCGTATCTGATGCCTGCGGTGGTGGCCCGGCTGCGGCAGAAATTCCCCGGCATCCGGGTGCGTCTGGCGGAATACGGCAGCGATGTGCTGCGCCGGGAGATGGCCGAGGGGCGCTACGACCTGGCGGTGGTGAATCTGCCGGTGGACGATTCGGTGCTGGAGGCACGGCCGCTGGAGCAGGATCGCTTGGTGCTGGTGCTGCGCCGGGATCTGTTGGAACAGTATCCGGATCTGCAGCCCGGCAGGGCGGTGGCCATGGAGCAATGTGCGGACCTGCCCTTTGTGGTGGTGGGTCCGACGCAGGAGATGCGGCAGCTGTTTGACCGGCTGTGCGCCCGGGCGGAGATCCATCCCGTCATCGCCGCCGAGGTGGTGGGACTGACCACCGTGTGGGACATGGCCTGCGCCGGTGTGGGCGCCGCTGTGCTGCCGCTGCAGTTTGTAGAGCGCAAGGCGGGGGCGGATATGGTGATCCTGCCTCTGCGGGACGCTGTCTATTTCCGACAGGTCGCCGTTGTCACCCGACGGGGACAGTATCTGTCAGCGGCAGCCCGCTATGCCATTGGACTGCTGGAAGGCAGAGAATCACAGGAGGAATGAACTATGTTTCGTGAGATCGCAAGAAGCAAGCAGCAGATCACCCGTGAGGAGTGTATCGAAGTTTTGAAGACCCAGCCCCGGGGCGTGCTGAGCGTGCTGGGCGATGAGGGCTATCCCTACGGCATGCCCATGAACCACTGGTACTGCGAGGCCGACGGCAAGCTTTATTTCCACAGTGGCGTGAAGGGCCACCGCAGCGACGCCATGAAAGCCTGCGACAAGGCATCCCTCTGCGTGTATGATGAGGGCTACCGCAAAGAAGGGGAGTGGGCGCTGAATATCCGCAGCGTCATCGTTTTCGGTCGGCTGGAAGTGGTGGAGGATGCGGAGAAGGCGCTGGCCTTTGTCCGGCAGATGAGCGCCAAGTTCACCGACGACACCGACTATGTAGAGCGGGAGATCGCACAGGCGATGGATCATACCCTGTTTTTTACCCTGACGCCGGAGCATATCACCGGCAAGCTGGTCAACGAAGCGTAAGGACAATTCTCTGCGGCATTGGTTGCGGCTGCAATTCAATTCATGGAGCGAAGCGAGAAATCATGGTGCAGCCAATTCATGATACGCAAAGCGTATCTATTCATCAAAAAACAGGAACCCGGGAATCAGTCCTGAGGTTCCTGTTTTCTTTTTTGCAATTATCTTCCCAGCTGCCAGAAGGCTACGGCGCTGGCGGCGGCTACGTTGAGGGAGTCTACCCCATGGGACATGGGGATCATCACGGTGTAGTCGCACCCTGCGATGGTGGAGGCGGCGAGGCCGTCGCCCTCGGTGCCCAGTACGATGCACAGCTTTTCTTCTGCCATCAGCTGGGGAGCGTCAATGGATACGGAGTCCTGTTCCAGGGCCATGGCGGCGGTCTTGAAGCCCATGTCCTTCAGTCGGGCCATGCCCTTCTCCGGCCAGTCGGCCATTTCCTCCCCCAGATAGGTCCACGGGATCTGGAACACGGTGCCCATGCTGACACGGGCGCTGCGGCGGTACAGGGGATTGGAGCAGCCGGGCGTCAGCAGCACGGCATCCATGTTCAGCGCAGCGGCGCTGCGGAAGATGGCGCCCACGTTGGTGGGGTTCATCACGTTTTCCAGCAGGACGATGCGCCGAGCCGTTTGGCAGATCTCCTCGGCGGTGGGCAGCGGCTTGCGGCGCATAGCGCACAAAGTGCCTCGGGTCAGCTGGAAGCCGGTCAGCTGGGTCAGCACGTCAAAGGGGGCGGTGTACACCGGCACATCGCCGCAGCGCGCAATGATCTCGGCGGCCTGACCCTCGATGTGCTTGCGCTCCATGAGGAGGGATACCGGTTCGTAGCCTGCGTCCAGCGCACGGCCGATGACCAGCGGGCTTTCAGCAATGAACAGGCCCTCAGCAAGACAGTGACGGTTGAGAAGCTGTGCCTCCGTCAGCCGGGCGTAGACATCCAGCTGGGGATCGGAAAAATCGGAGATCTCAATGATGCGGGCCATGGGAAAGCCTCCTTTGGGTGTGTGAATGTTTCATATGTCTTATTATAGTAGGTCGCAGAAGAGGTGTCAAATCTTCCGGGTGGCGATTTTCATTGCTTTTCGACAGAAATGTGGTATGATAGACCCAACTGATCCGCAGGAGGTTAGAGCGCATGAGTATTGCAGTCATCGGCGCCGTGTTCGTCGACATCAAGGGATTTCCCTTTGACCACTATCTGCCCACCGGACGCAACGCAGGTCGGGTGGAGTACATCCACGGAGGCGTGGCCCGCAACGTGGTGGAGGATATTGCCAACGTGGAGCTGCGGCCAACCTTTGTCAGCATCGTGGACGATACGCCCATGGGCGCTGCGGTGGTGGAGAAGCTGCGCAACCACAAGGTGAATACCGACTATGTCATGACCATTCCCGACGGCATGGGTACCTGGCTGGCCGTCTTTGATGAGGATGGCGATGTGGCCGGGTCGATCTCCAAGCGGCCCAATATGCTGCCGCTGGTGCAGATGCTGGAGGAGAAGGGCGACGAGATCTTTGCTTCCGTGGGTGGCGTGGTGCTGGAAGTGGATCTGGACAAGGAGATCGTCAAAAAAGTGCTGGAGCTGGCGGAGAGACACCATACCAAGCTTTTTGCCCTGGTGTCCAACATGAGCATCGCCGTCAAGCGCCGGGATTTTCTGCAGAAGTTTGACTGCTTCATCTGCAACCAGCAGGAAGCCGGTCAGCTTTTCCTGGATGACTACTCTGAGGTGACGCCGGACGAGATGTGCGACATTCTGCAGGAAAAGGTGCTGCAGGCCCGGTTCCCTGCCATGGTGGTCACCATGGGCGGCAAGGGCGCCGTCTATGCCGACTGCACCGGCGTCAGCGGCATTTGCCCGGCCCGCAGCGTGCAGGTGGTGGACACCACCGGCGCCGGCGATGCCTTCTGTGCCGGCGTGTCTATCGGCCTGACCTACGGAAAAACGCTGGGCGAGGCGGTGGAGATCGGCACCTATCTGGCCGCCTCTGTCATCACCTCTTCGGAGAACGTTTGCCCCCGTTTCCTGCCGCAGGAGATCGGTCTGGACGTGGAAGTGAAGAACTGATAAAAAAATAACGTTAATTTTTTGTCAAAACCGGGCGCAAGCCCGGTTTTGCTATTGACTTCTCGGGCAGTAGTGCTATAATGGGCCATCATCGATGGAAAATATTGTAAGGAAGAAGGGTTTGCTATGCAAATGCTGCTTTGCCTGTCGGTGGCTCTTTTTGCCGGATTGGGTCTGACCCGTGTGGTGCGCATTTTTAAACTGCCGGATGTGACGGCCTATCTTCTGGCCGGTATTTTGGTGGGACCTTATGTGCTGGGTGCGCTGGGCGTGGCCGGTCTGGGTTTCAACAGCATGGAGCAGATCGAGACCTACAGCCTGCTTTCGGATCTGGCGCTGGGATTCATCGCCTTTTCCATCGGCAACGAGTTCCGTCTCAGCGACCTCAAGCACATCGGCCGTCAGGCCTTTGTGGTAGGTGTTGCCCAGGCGGTGGTGACCACGCTGCTGGTGGATGCGGCGCTCATTGGCCTCCATTTCCTCATGCCCGACAAGCTGCCTTTGCCGGCCGCCATCATTCTCGGCGCAGTCGCCTCTGCCACGGCGCCTGCCGCTACGCTGATGGTGGTTCGTCAGTACAAAGCCAAAGGACCCTTGACCGATATCCTGCTGCCCGTCGTGGCGCTGGACGATGCGGTGGGTCTTGTCCTTTTTGCCGTGTCTTTCGGTGTTGCCAAGGCGTTGATCTCCGGCCGGGTGGATCTGCTGTCGGTGATCCTGGAGCCGCTGCTGGAAGTGGTGCTGTCGCTGGCGCTGGGCGCAATGCTGGGCGCTTTGTTCAGCTATTCCGAGCAGTTCTATCATTCCCGCTCCAAGCGTCAGGCGGTGTCTGTTACCTTCGTGATGCTGGCGGTGGGTCTGTCCATGATGGAATTTGAGGTGGGCGGCATCCACATCGCCTTCTCCTCGCTGCTGACATGCATGATGCTGGGCACGGTGTTCTGCAACATGTGCGACTTCTCGCTGGAGCTGATGGCCCGTATGGACCGCTGGACGGCCCCTCTGTACGTGCTGTTCTTCGTCCTCAGTGGTGCGGAACTGGAACTGTCTGTGTTCCGGGATGTCTACGTTGTCATGATCGGCCTGCTGTATATCGCCGTACGCTGTCTGGGCAAATACTACGGTGCGTCTTTCAGCGCCCGTTCTGTGGGCTGCAGTCCCAGCATCGTCAAATATCTGGGTATTACGCTGTTCCCGCAGGCCGGTGTAGCGCTGGGCATGGCCATGAAGGCGGAAACGCTGGGTGCAGAAGGCGCCATCGTGGCCAACATCACCCTGTTCTCTGTGCTGATCTATGAGCTGGTAGGCCCTTCGTTGACCCGCGAGGCTTTGAAGAAGGCCGGCGAGATCACCGAGGGCGGTGCAGTCAGCGCCCGAGGCGAAGTGATCCACTTCCACTGGCGACAGAGACACCACCATAAATAAACAAAAAACACGCCGCTGCTGCGGCGTGTTTTTTCGTTTGGTCAGCTCCACGTTTCCAGCATCCGCTGCACCAGAGCGCACAGCTTGTCGGATGCTTCGTTGGCGATCTGCAGCACCGCCTCGTGGGAGTGTTTCTTCTCGGCGATGCCGGTGGCCATGTTGGTGATGCAGGAGATGCCCAGCACCTCCATGCCAAGATAGTGGGCGACGATGGTTTCCGGTACGGTGGACATGCCCACCACATCGGCGCCCAGTGCGGCGTAGGCCCGGATCTCTGCCGCCGTTTCAAAGCAGGGGCCGCTGAAAAGAGCATACACACCTTTTTGCAGCCGGAACCCCAGCGCAGCCGCTGTGTCTTCGGCCTTGGCAATCAGACGGCGGGAGTAGGCTTCCGTCATGTCGGGGAAGCGGGGGCCGAACCGCTCGTCGTTATGGCCGATGAGGGGATTGGGTGCCATGAAGCTGATATAGTCGCTGATCAGCATCAGGTCGCCGGGCGTGAAGCTGCGGTTCACGCCGCCGCAGGCGTTGGTGACGATCAGGCTTCCGGCACCCAGCAGCCGCATCACATACACGCCATAGGTCACCTCGTCCATAGTAAAGCCTTCGTAGTAGTGAAACCGGCCCTGCATAGCCGCCACGATGGTGGTGCCGATGGAGCCGATCACCAGATTGCCGGCGTGACCCGGCACGGTGGACTGGGGGAAGTGGGGGATGTCGGCGTAAGAAATCACCGTCTTGTCCTGCAGAACATCCACCAGACCGCCCAGACCGCTGCCCAGAATGATGCCGACGCTGGGCTGCTTGCGGGTAAGGCTGCGGATATATGCAACGCTCTCCATGACCTGTTCATAACGCATAGGAATGACCTCCTGCTGAAATTTCTGCTTCTATCATAAGGAAGAACCGGCCGCCCGTCAAGCCGCAACAGCGAATAAGAAGCGGTGCATTCGGCGGCCTGCGTGATATATCGGCGAAAGAAAACCCATATTTTCCCAAATTTGTCGAATAACGTCGAATCGTGTCGAAAATTAGAAATGCAGAAAATGTCGATAAAATATCGTGAAAAGCTATAAAAATAGCTTGAAAAATCTGTCTCAATGTGATACATTATATACAGCATCGGCGAGGGCAAAAGTTTTGCCCTGAAAAAGCGAATTGCGAAAAATGAGTGGAAAAGGACAGGAATTTTATGGCAAACGAAGTACGCGTGCTTCTGGCAGATGCCAGCGAGGAATACCGCATTTTGCTGACAGATACAATCGAAGAAACGGGTGAATTTCAGGTGGTGGGCAGCACCGGCGACGGTGTGCAGTTGGTGCAGATGGCCCAGCAGATGCAGCCGCAGATCGTGATCATGGATCTGGTGCTGCCGGGACTGGATGGCTTTGGCGCTCTGGCGGCGCTGCAGAAGATGGACAATGCGCCGCAGATCATCGTGACCTCCGCTTTTTGCAACGACCAGATGGTGCAGCAGGCGATGGACCTGGGCGTTTACTTCTTCCTGCCCAAGCCGGTGTCCGACGCTTCACTGATGGAGCATATGCGCCGTGCTGTGTTTCCTCAGAAAGAAAAAGAGGGCGTTCATGCTCCGGCTCTGGAAGACCGTGTGACCGCCATCATCCATGAAGTAGGCGTCCCCGCCCACATCAAGGGTTATCAGTATGTGCGGGAGGCCATCATGATCGCCGTGAACGACATGGATGTGATCAACGCCGTCACCAAGGTGCTGTATCCCGAGGTGGCCAAGCGCTTTGCCACCACGCCCAGCCGTGTGGAGCGTGCCATCCGCCATGCCATCGAGGTGGCCTGGGACCGGGGCGATCTGGAGACGCTGCAGCACTATTTCGGCTACACCGTTAACTCCGCCAAGGGCAAGCCCACCAATAGCGAGTTCATCGCCCTCATCGCCGACCGCCTGCAGCTGCAGATGAAGCGCAGGCACGCATAAGGAAAATATAAAAGAGATCCCGGCTTTTCCATAACGGAAAAGCCGGGATCTTTATTTTGCAGCAGAGGCGGGCCGGCATTTCTGCAGCTTGCCCGCTTTCACAGCATGCTGGCGTCGGAGTAGAAACGAAGGGAAACATCATAGAATTTTTCCATGGGGTCGGTAAAAACTCTGTTTTTTCGCCAGACCAGGCCCAGCTTTCGCTTTTGGGAAGGAAAAGAAATGGGGATGTGCACAACGCCGTTGGTGTCGCTTTTTTGTGCGGCAAGCTGTGTGGTGATGGAAACGCCGTGCCCGTCGGCTGCCATCTGATCGCGCAGCGTATAGTCGCAAGTCATCACGACTTTCGGCGCAAAGCCGGCCCGGTGAAACATCTGGTTGATGAACTGCTGGAGATTGGTTTCGCTGGCCAGATTAATGAAGCTTTCATCACGGCATTCCCGCAGGTCGATGGTCTTTCGCCGAGCAAAGTGGTGATCCTTATGGACCAGCAGCACCATATTGTCCTCGTACAGCGTAATATACTCCAGGCGTGAGGTATCCATCTGATCCAGCTGATTGAGGCCGCCCAGATAAAAGTCAATATCTCCGTTGAGAATACTGTCCCAGAAGCGGTGATCTTCAATGGAACGGCGGTTGATCTGTATGCGGGGATGCAGGTCGTCGAACAGCATCAGCAGCTCGTTCCAGACGTAAGGGCTGAGCAGGCCCAGATTGAGCGTGCTGCTTTCGGTGTTTTTCATGCGGGCAAGCTTTTGCCTGCCGTTTTCCAGAGAAAAGAAGGCGTCTTCCACGTACTGCTTGAAGGCTTCGCCGTAGGGGGAAAGGGCGATATTTCGCCCCTTGCGGACGAAAAGAGGCACGCCCAGCTCCGCTTCCAGCTTTTTGATGGTCAGGCTCAGGGCGGGCTGAGATATGTGCAGGATCTCGGCAGTTCTGGTGACGTGTTGCTGTTTTGCCAATAAAAGGAAATATTGCAGCTGGAGCAGTTCCATGATGCGTCCTCCTTTTTCGAATCATAAGTTTTGATAAATGATGACATAGGTTATTATATATTGGACGGATAATGAATGTCAATGTTATTCTTTTAACATAAGTAAAACGCATACTATATATTTACTTACATCATACCCGGCGAAATGGGAAAGGAGTTTTCTATGGAAGATCGAACCATTCGAATTGGCGTAGACGTTGGCGGCACCAACACCGACATTTGCGCCATTGATGAAAAGAGCGGAGAACTGATGGTCTATAAGCTGCCTTCCTCTCTGCACGATCAGTCTGCTGCTGTGGTGGAAGGCGTGAAGGTCATCGCCGAGCAGTATGGCTTTACCGGTGAGGACGTCAGCCGCTTCATGCACGGTACGACCGTGGCCACCAACGCCATTCTGGAAGGCCGCGGCGCCAAAACGGCTTTGATTACCACCGGCGGTTTCCGTGACCTGCTGGAGATCGGCCGCCAGAAGAGACCTGACCTGTACGACATCCAGGCAGACAAGCCCCGCACGCTGGTGACTCGTGACCTGCGCTTCGAGGTGGGTGAGCGCCTGAACTACAGGGGTGAAGTGGTGCGTGAGATCGACGATGCCGAAGTGGAACGCATCGTGGAGGAGATCAAGGCCAAGGGCGCCGAGGCTGTGGTCGTTACACTGCTGAACGCTTACCTGAATCCCGAAAACGAGCAGAAGATCAAGGCTGTTCTGGAGGAGAAGTATCCTGAAGCCTTCCTGACCATTTCCAGCGATCTGTCCAAGCAGTTCCGTGAGTATGAGCGTCTGTGCGGCACGGTGCTGAACTCCTTCGTTGGCCCGGAAGTCAAGAAGTACATGAACAACCTGAAGAAGACCCTGGAGTCCATCGGTATCCGCAGCACTTACATCAACCACTCCAACGGCGGCCTGATGTCCATCGACGAGTCCATGAAGTTCCCCGTCAAGACCGCTCTGTCCGGCCCGGCTGCCGGCGTGGTGGGCGCACAGTATATCACCAATCTGATCAATGAAAAGGATCTCATTACGGTGGATATCGGCGGTACCAGTACCGACATCAGTCTGGTGGTGGACGGACGCTTCGAGGCCTCCGACGAAAAGACCATCAGCGGCTATCCCGTCCGTATTCCTTCCATTGACATTTCCACCATCGGTGCCGGCGGCGGCTCCATCGGCTGGATCGACAGCGGCGGCATCCTGAAGGTAGGTCCCCAGAGCGCCGGCGCCAACCCCGGCCCCGCCTGCTACAATCTGGGCGGCAAGGAAGCCACCATCACCGACGCCCGTGTGGTGCTGGGTCACCTGAATCAGGAGAACCTGCTGGCCGGCCGTCTGCCCATCAAGGCAGAGAACTCCCGCAAGGCAGTGGGTGCTCTGGCAGAAAAGATCGACATGGAGCTGCTGGAAACGGCCCGCGGCATCATCTCCGTGTCCAACTCCAACATCGTCAAGGAGATCAAGAACGTGACCGTGGCCAAGGGCTACAACCCCAGCGAGTTCTGCCTGGTGGCCTTCGGCGGTTCCGGCCCGCTCCATGCCGCTGAGCTGATGGAGGAAATGAGCATTCAGAAGGCACTGATCCCCAAGACTCCCGGCCTGCTGGCCGCTTACGGTCTGCTGACCGAAAATATGCGCCGTGACTTCGTCCAGACCTACGTCATGGACATTTCCGACGACTGCGCCGCCGTTCTGGAGAAGTGGTTCGCCGTTCTGGAAAAGGATGCCGAGCAGTGGTTCGACGAGGAGAAGATCGATCAGTCTCTGCGCAGCCGTGAGTACTTCCTGGATATGCGCTACAAGGGCCAGAACCACGAGATCCGTGTGCCCATCACCATGAAGGACATCGCCTCTGCCCAGACCCTGCGTGATGCCTTTACGGCCGCCTATGAGCGCCTGTATTCCTTCAGCTCCAAGGATACCGTCCAGATCGTCAACTTCGGCCTGTCCGCCCTGGGCGACATCGTCTATCCCGTCATCGTCAAGGACGAGTACGCCGGCGAAGATCCCTCCGCCGCCGTGATCGGCAGCCGCCATGTGTACGAAGGCAACGGCCGGTATGCCGACTATACCCTGTATGACCGTGATCTGCTGCACTGCGGCAATGTGATCCAGGGCCCGGCCATCATCGAGCAGATGGACAGCACCACCATCGTTCTGTCCAACCAGAAGGCCACCGTGGACGAGTTCCTCAACATGATGATCGAGCGTAAATAAGCGAGGAGGCGTGTGAAATGAAAGAAATCAATTCCATTACTCTGGAAATCATCTCCAACGGTATTACCTCCATCGCCGAGCAGATGGGCGTGATCCTGGCCAAGACCGGTTACAGCACCAACATCAAAGAGCGTAAGGACCTGTCCGTGGCTGTGTTCAGCCCCGAAGGCAAGCTGCTGAGCCTGGCCCAGCATATTCCTCTGCACTTCAGCTCTCTGTCCGGTGCAGTGGATGTTCTGACCCAGAAGTACCGCATCGAAGATATCCACGAAGGCGACGTGTTCATCGCCAACGACCCCTATACCGGCGGCGGTTCCCACCTGCCCGACCTGGTGCTCCTGAAGCCTGTGTTCTACCAGGGCAAGCTGGTGGCCTACATGGTCAACACCGGCCACCATGCCGACAAGAGCCGCAAGGGTCCCACCATCTATGACGAAGGCCTGCGTATTCCTCTGGTGAAGATGTACAGCCGGGGTGAGCTGGTGCAGGATGTGTTCGACCTGATCATGCTGAACTTCCAGATGAAGTACGAGCGTCAGGGCGACCTGAATGCCCAGATCATCACCAACCAGTTCGGCGCCGACAAGCTGACCGAGCTGATCGACAAGATCGGCCTGGATACCTACGAGGAGTTCTGCCGGAAGTGGCTGGAATACGGCGAGAAGAAGGCCCGCATCGCCATCAAGGAACTGCCCGACGGCGAATACTGCTTCGAGGACTACATGGATGATGACGGCGCCGGCGGCGGCAAGGTCCTCATCAAGACCAAGGTCATCATCAAGGACGACCAGATCACCTTCGACTTCTCCGGCTCTTCTCCCCAGAACCGTGGTCCTCACAACTGCGTACCCTGCGCCCTGAAGGCCACGGTGTACTACGCCATGCTGGCGCTGCTGGATAAGTCCATCCCCGCCAACTCCGGTTTCTTTGACAGCATCAATATCGTTGCCGAGGAAGGCAGCATCGTCTGGGCCAAGGAACCCGCCCCCACCTCCGACCGTGAGACCACCACGCAGCGCATCGCCGACGTCATCTTCGGCGCCTTCGCCAAGCTGGATCCCAAGCGTGTCACGGCAGCAGGCAACGGCGCCATGAGCTATTTCTTCTTCTCCGGCACCGACAAGCGCACCAACAACCCCTACGTCTATGTGGAAACCATCGGCGGCGGCTCCGGCGCCCGGTTCAACAAGGATGGTATGGATGCCGTTCATGTCCACATGACCAACACCTCCAACCTGCCGGTGGAAGCTCTGGAAATGGAGTATCCCCTGATGGTGGAGAAGTACGCCCTGTCCGAGAACAGCGGCGGCGCCGGTAAGTACCGTGGCGGTATGGGTATCGTCCGTACCATCCGCATCCTGGAAGAGAGCGGCGACTCCGCTTTGATCTCTGCTGCTACCGAGCGTTCCGTCAGCCGTCCCTGGGGTCTGGAAGGCGGTCAGAGCGGCGGCAACGCCAGCATCAAGGTCTACCGCGACGGTCAGCTGATCCTGGACAATCCCAAGCCCAGAAACGTGATTCTGCAGACCAACGATATCGTGGAGATGGTCACTGCCGGTGCCGGCGGCTACGGTCCCGTTTCCGAGCGTGATCCCGAGCTGCTGCGCCGTGAGCTGGCAGAAGGCATCATCGATGAGAATTGGCTGAAGGAAGCCGGCGTCACGCTGGACTGATTACAGTCACTCAGAATAAATAAAAGCAGGATGAGGAGGGATATTCTATACAAAAAACGATAGAACAGCGACCCGTCTCCCCGAAAATGATTTGTTTGATTTAGGAGGAAAAAACATGAGCGAAAACAAGAAAACCGTCAGCTTTCCCATTGCGATCCTGACGCTGGCAGTCGTTGCCGGCATTATGTCCCTGGGTCTGGCTATCCTGAAACTCAACACCATGGTCACCTTCATTCTGACCTTCCTGGCTGTGTGCCTCATCGCCGTGTGCGTGGGCACCAAGTTCAATGCTCTGGAAGACATGATCCTGGCCGGCTTTAAGAAGACCGCACAGGTCTGCATGATCTTCATTGCCGTCGGTATGGTGGTCGGTGCATGGATCATCTCCGGTATCGTTCCCTCCATCATCTACTACGGCCTGATGATCTTTACGCCCTCTTCCTTCCTGGCCCTGGGCTTCGTCGTCTGCTGCGTGGTCTCTTTCTTCACCGGCTCTGCCTACGCCGCTCTGGGTACCATGGGTATTGCCTTCATGGCCATCGGCTACGGCATGGACATCAACCCCGCTCTGGTGGCCGGCATGTCCGTCTCCGGCGCCGTCTTCGGTGACAAGATGTCCCCCTTCTCCGATACCACCAACATGGCTCCTGCTACTGCCGGTATCGACGTTTTCACCCACATCAAGTCCATGCTGTGGACCGTGATCCCCGCATTCGTCATCTCTCTGGTCCTGTACTTCGTGCTGGGCCTGCGCTATACCGATACCAGCCCCGACGCTCTGCAGGAGCTGCACAACATCATGGACACCCTGAAGAATACCTTCACCATCTCCCCCTTCCTGCTGCTGGTCCCCGTGCTGACGATCCTTCTGGTGGTTAAGAAGGTCCCTGCCACCATCGCTCTGCTGATCGGTGCCATCATGGGCGTCATCGTTGCCTTCATCGCTCAGCCCCAGTTCACCTACACTCAGGTTCTGACCGCTCTGGCCTCCGGCTTCAGCGGCGAGTTCGAAGTGGCTGCTGTTGGCAAGCTGCTCAACCGCGGCGGTATCACCTCCATGACCTCCACCATCATCTACACCATCTTCGCCATTGAGCTGGGCGAGATCATGTATCAGCTGGGCGTCCTGACCGTTCTGCTGGACAAGATCCGCGACAGACTGGAGAAGCCCTGCAACCTGATCATTGCCACCCTGCTGTCCTGCCTGGCCACCGTTATGCTGACCACCTCTCAGTACATGGCCATCCTGCTGCCCGGCGAAGTGTTCGAGGATTCCTACAAGAAGGCCAAGGTTGCTCCCTACATCCTGTCCAGAACGCTGGAAGACGGCGGTACGCTGTTTGCCTTCCTGGTGCCCTGGTCCGCCGCTGCTATCTACTCTCTCGGCGTGCTGGGCGTCTCCGCTGTGGAGTATCTGCCCTATGCCTTCCTGCCCATCCTGTGCCCCCTGTTTGCCGTGGTTTGCGCCATCACCGGTATCGGTGTGTTTGACGTCAAGGGCAACAGCCTGCGCGGCAAGACCATGAAGCGCGTGGAGCTGCCCGAAGAGGTGGAAGAAACCAAGTAAGGGAAAGGACCCAGCTATGATTTTTGGTGTACTGAAAGATATTAAAGAAGGCGAAAGCCGCGTGATCTGCACCCCCATGGAAGTAGCATCCATCGTCGCCGCCGGACATACCGTACTGGTGGAGAAGGACGCCGGCAAGGGCGCCGGTTTCGCTGACGAGGCCTATGCCAAGATGGGCGCAGAGATCGTGGAGACCGCCAAGGAAATGTGGGATCGCTGCGGTTTCCTGGCTAAGGTGAAGGAGATCGAGGCTTCCGAATATGGTTACCTGCGTGAGGGCCAGATGATCTACTGCTGCATCCACCCCGCCGGCCACCCCGAAGAGGTGCAGGCGATTCTGGACAGCAAGTGCATCGCCATCACCGCAGAGGACAGCCACCGCTACGGTTCCCCCAACTGCGAGGCAGCCGGTAAGCAGGGCGCTCTGTTCGGTCTGGAGTCCATGCTGACCAT
>JAFQFC010000003.1 GCA_017415775.1 Oscillospiraceae bacterium | reverse complement strand
TCGGGTTGCTCCAGCTACACTAAAACGAAACCTGGCGTTGATTAACGCCAGGCCCCGCAAAGTATTAAATTGGTCTTCTGCCGCTGATTTGTGGGAACTCGAACTCAATCAGTGTTGCACTTAGTTTGACAATTCACTCTCAGGGAAAACCCTCGTGTTGCGAAAATGCAACAGTCATGGTATAATGAGGCAAATACAAAAGGAGGGACATCACGATGGATAACAGGGAGATCCGAAGCAGGCTGCTGGAGCGGGCAGTAGGGCCGGTGAACGAGAAGATGCTGGACTACATGATCGCAAACTTCAACGAAGTGACCTTTATGTCTGCCGAGAAGCTGTGCTACGCCATGGGCTGCACGGAGGAGGAACTGCGGGAATTCTGGACCGGTTTCGGTGTGGGAAGCCTGCTGGAGCTGATGACGCTGCTGCGGCAGGCGGTCTACGGTGAGGGGATCCCTGCCGACGAGGACCGGGAGCACAAGCTGCGCAGCATCACCGACATGGTGATGCGCTACGAACTGGACAACATCACCGACTATGTGTCGGCGTTGGATCCGGCGCTGCTGGACCGGCTGGCCCGGGACATGACGGCGGCCACGGAGGTCTACATTCTGGGCGTGCGAAGCACGGCGCCCATGGCGGTCTATGCCGCCCACATCCTCAGTGCGGCGGGCATCCGCACCCGGAAGCTGGACGTGGCGGAGAACTATGTGGACGGCGTGGTGAACATGGACCGGGGCGGTCTGGTGCTGGCGCTGGACTTCACCCGCTATCACAAGGGCACGCTGGTGCTGCTGAATCTGCTGCGCAAAAAGGGCTTCAACATCGTGGCCATCACCGATAATCCCGATGCGCCGGTGGCCAAGGTGGCGCAGTACAGCATTTGCGTGCCCCGCCGGTCCTATGACTACACCGACTCCTTCGTGACCACCACCATGCTGCTCAACACGCTGGCGGTCTACGTGGGCCTGCACGACAAGCCGGCACTGATCGGCCGCCTGCGGGAGTACGATGAGACCACCCAGAGTCTGGAATTCTTCTTCTGAGGTGGGCCATGGAACTTGGAAAAATCTGCAGAGATGACGGGCGTACCGTGGTGCTGACCGACGAGGCGGCTATCCACACGACCCGGCCGATCGTTACCTGCAACGACCATATGACCGAGCGGCTGGCCCTGCTGGAAAGTGTGGCGGCCACCGACCTGCCGGTGCTGATCAGCGGTGAGTCGGGCACCTGCAAAGAGGACTATGCCGAGTACATCCACTGCTGCAGCAGCCGTGCGGAGGCGCCTTATGTCTGCTTCGACTGCGCCGCCACCCATGAATCCCAGTATGAAGAGCGGCTCTTCGGCGCTGTGCATCCGGTGGGAGAGACGATACAGGTCCGCCGCGGTCTGGTGGAAGCCACCGACGGCGGCACGGTGGTGCTGAACAGAGTTTCGGAGGTGCCGCCGGTATTCTACAGCCGGCTGCTGCGGCTGCTGGACGAGAGAGCCATTGTGCGCCGGGGCGCACGGGAAAAGACGGCGGTGAATGTGCGGCTGCTGGCCACCTGCAGCGAGGATATGATGGGCGCACTGGCACGGGATCCCCAGATGGCCCGGCTGCTGCAGCGGCTGTCGGCGGTGCGTGTGGACGTACTGCCCCTGCGGAAGCGGCGGGAGGACATCGCCCTGCTGGCGCTGCACGATCTGGCCCAGGCCAATGAGCGCTACAGCATGCACAAGCGCATGGGCAGCGCCCTGTTCCGGGAGATACTGGCGTACGACTGGCCCGGCAACGAGCGGGAGCTGCGCAGCTTCGTGGAGCAGATGGCGCTGGTGTCACGGGGCGACGTGCTGGATGACCCGACGCTGATCCGCAGCACGGGGCGGCTGAGCGCCTCCCTGATCCCGGCGTGGAAACGGGCCAATGCCGAGGCGGAAAGCCGGACGCCGTCCCTGAAAGAGCAGGTGCGGGCCTACGAGCTGATGATCATCCGCCAGAGCATCGCCAAGTACGGCAGCCTGCGCAAGGCGGCCGCTGCCCTGAAGGTGGACCCGTCGGTGCTGTCACGCAAGCTGTCTGCCGGAAAAGAATAAAATTTTTGCACGGTGCGAAAAAATATGCACTCTACACGGGAAAAGGCGTGAAAAATGGATAAAAAAAGAAAAGAATCCCGTTCATTGCTTGACATACCGGTGGCTGTGTGTATAATGTACATGACCAAAAAGGCCGTAGTGTTGCAATTTTGCAACACCCTGAAAAGGAGGAAAATAAAATGATTTTTGGTGTACTGAAAGATATTAAAGAAGGCGAAAGCCGCGTGATCTGCACCCCCATGGAAGTAGCATCCATCGTCGCCGCCGGTCATACCGTACTGGTGGAGAAGGATGCCGGCAAGGGCGCCGGCTTCGCTGACGAGGCCTACGCCAAGATGGGCGCAGAGATCGTGGAGACCGCCAAGGAAATGTGGGATCGCTGCGATTTCCTGGCTAAGGTGAAGGAGATCGAAGCTTCCGAATATGGTTACCTGCGTGAGGGCCAGATGATCTACTGCTGCATCCACCCCGCCGGCCACCCCGAAGAGGTGCAGGCCATTCTGGACAGCAAGTGCATCGCCATCACCGCAGAGGACAGCCACCGCTACGGCTCCCCCAACTGTGAG
>JAFQFC010000030.1 GCA_017415775.1 Oscillospiraceae bacterium | reverse complement strand
TAAAACGAAACCTGGCGTTGATTAACGCCAGGCCCCGCAAAGTATTAAATTGGTCTTCTGCCGCTGATTTGTGGGAACTCGAACTCAATCAGTGTTGCACTTAGTTTGACAATTCACTGCGTAATAAAAAATTGTTAAGATGATAGAATAAATAAAATTCCTGTTGCTTTTAAGAGAACTACCCCTTATAATGAGGGGGTAAAGGTTTGTTATAAAATAGACAAAATTTCGAAAAGATGTCTTTTTTGGAGGGCGTATTTAAATATGAGAAACTTTGACTGCAGTATTGCCGATATGCGCAAGCGTGTCTTTGCCGAAGTGGCCAAGCTGGCCTATGAGGGCGGCGACTACTACAAGCGGATGGAGCGGCTGCCTTACGAGATCCTGCCCGGTGAGGTGGGCAAGGAGCGTGAGTCCATCTTCCTGGAGCGTGCCATCGTGGGCGAGCGCATTCGCCTGGCCATGGGCCTGCCCCTGCGGCAGATGGATGAGTATTCCGAGCTGTCCAGCGGTGTGGAGGAGAGCGCCATTGCCGAGAAGTACTATGATCCTCCGCTGATCAATATCATCAAGTTCGCCTGCCACGCCTGCCCCGAGACCCACTATAAGATCACCAATGCCTGCCAGGGCTGCATTGCCCGGCACTGCCAGCGTGCCTGCCCCCGGGATGCCATCTATTTCGAGAACGGCCGGGCCCAGATCGACCAGAGCAAGTGCATCAAGTGCGGCAAGTGCAAGGCTGCCTGCTCTTATCACGCCATCATTAAGTTTGAGCGTCCCTGTGCCGAGGCCTGCGGCATGAATGCCATCGGTAAGGACGAGCAGGGCCGTGCCGTCATCAATCAGGACAAGTGCGTTTCCTGCGGTATGTGTCTGGTGAACTGCCCCTTCGGCGCTATCGTGGACAAGGGCCAGGTATTCCAGCTGATCCACTCCATCAAGCGTGGCGACAAGGTGGTGGCTGTCATTGCCCCCGCATTCTGGGGCCAGTTCGGTGATGAGGCGACGCCCGGCAAGATCGTTAAGGCTATGAAAGAACTGGGCTTTGCCAGCGTGGAGGAAGTGGCCATCGGTGCCGACCTGTGCGCTGTGGAGGAGGCCGACGAGTTCGTGCGCCACGTGCCGGAGAAGCAGCCCTTTATGGCCACCTCCTGCTGTCCCGCCTGGTCGGTGATGGCCAAGAAGGAGTTCCCCGGTATCGCCCCCTATATCTCCATGACCATGACCCCCATGGTGCTGACCGCCCGTCTGCAGAAGCGCAAGGACCCCAAGTGCAAGGTGGCCTTCATCGGCCCCTGCGCCGCCAAGAAGCTGGAGGCCAGCCGCCGCACCGTCCGCAGCGAGGTGGACTTCGTGCTGACCTTTGAGGAACTGCGGGGCATGTTCGAGGCCAAGGAGATCGACTTTACCAAGATCGAGGATGCACCGGCCAACTATGAGGCTTCCGCACCCGGCGTGGGCTTTGCCGCCGGCGGCGGTGTGGCTGCTGCGGTGGAGGAGGTCATTCGCCGCACCAACCCGGAGCTGGAGGTCAAGACCGTCAGCGCCATGGGTCTGAACGAATGCCGCAAGATGCTGCGCATCGCCCGTACCGGCAAGTATAACGGCTATCTGCTGGAGGGTATGGCCTGCCCCGGCGGCTGTATCACCGGCGCCGGTACCATCCAGCCTCCCGAGAAGGCCCAGCGCCTGCTGGCCCAGTACAAGGCAGCTTCGCCCAAGAGCAATCCGCTGGACACCGATTATCTGGACGATCTGGAGCTGATCTACGAGGATCCGGAAGACTGGAAGGCCGTGTCTCAGCACTAAATACGAAGAAAGAAGTCCTCTGCTCGGCGGAGGACTTCTTTTTGTTGCACCGCAGTGCGGTCCGTGATAGAATAGCGCTGCAAACGAACTTTAACGGAGGTTGACGATGGATCTCTGGATCACTGCTTTACAACTGATCGGCACGGTGTCCTTCGCCGTGTCCGGCGCAATGACGGCCATGCGCAAGGGGATGGACCTGCTGGGCGTCGTGGTGCTGGGTCTTGTCACCGCTGTGGGCGGCGGCATCCTGCGGGATGTGCTGCTGGGCCGTACGCCCCCGGCCATCTTCTCTGACCCGCTGACGGCGGCGCTGGCGGTGGGCGCTTCGGTGCTGGTGTTTATCCCGGCGGTGCGCCGCCTGCTGAGCCGTACGCCCCGGGTCTACGAGGTGACCATGCGCTGGGCCGACTCGCTGGGTCTTGGTATCTTCACCGTCATCGGCGCCCAGGCGGCCTGCGCTGCACTGGGCCACGCCGACTGGCTGACCATTGCCTTTTTCGGCACCATCACCGGCGTGGGCGGCGGCGTGCTGCGTGATGTACTGGCCGGCGACCTGCCCTACATCTTCCGCAAGCACATCTATGCGTTGGCGTCTCTTGCCGGTGCGCTGGTGTGGGTGGGCGTTCACCGGTTCTGGAACGACGCTGCGGCCATGCTCATCGGCGGCAGCGTGGTGGTGGTCATCCGCCTGCTGGCAGCCCATTATCGTTGGAGCTTGCCCAAGGCCGATCCGAAAGAATTTGAATAAAAAAGGACCGTATCCCGAAGGATACGGTCTTTTTTATGCCAGTTCGATCACTTCCAGATCGTCGGGAACGTAGACGGTACCGGTGAAGGCGCTTTGCGCTTCGGCGGTGTAGCGGGCCTTGCGGGTGTGGATGGTCTTGTCCTCGGTGTGGTAGAGGACGAGGTTTTTGACCCCCAGCTCCGTGGCCATTTTCGCACCGTCCAGCGCCGTGGAGTGGTGCTTTTCGTAGGGCTTGAAGGTGTCCCGGTCCTCGTAGAGGCAGAAGGCCTCCGTCAGCAGCCAGTCGGCACCCCGGGCGTAGTCGAAGCAGGCGGGATTGCAGGGCTCGTCGCCAAGGCACGTCAGCATCTGACCATCCGGCAGCAGGCAGCGGAAGCCGTACTGCTTGGCCTTGGTGGAGAGGATGTCAAAGACCGTCAGCTCCATGCCGAGGCAGGTGAGGACGTCGCCGGGGCGAACTTCCGTGAAGTGGATGCGCACGCCGAAATGGCGGGAGAGCTTGCCCGGCAGCAGCGCACGGCACAGGGGTTCCAGCACGCCGAGGGCCACATCGTGGCCCCAGACGGTGAACTCACCCTCGTATTTTCCCTTGTTGATGGCCTCGGCCACAGCCCGGACCACCCACACCACGCCCAGCAGATGGTCGGTGTGAGCGTGGGTCAGAAAGAGGTGGTGCAGGTGGGGAAAGGTGAGACCGGCGTCCGCCAGCTGGCGCAGGATGCCGTTGCCGCCGCCACCGTCCACCAGCAGGAAATCCTCGCCCTCGCTCAGGGCAAAGCAGGTATTGTAGCACCGGGTCACCATAGCGTTGCCGGTGCCGAGAATGGTCAGTTTCATGGAGATTACCTCATTTGTGGAAGTGTAAAATAGACGGTAAAAGTGCCTTTTGGCAGTTATGTATGGCGCAGCAGCTTTAGTTCCTTGGACAAAACGAAAGTGCCGATCGCGGCATATATGGGGAATACTGCGAAAGGATAAAACGAAGGAGGAATTACTATGGGTTCCCGAAAGAAAATTTCGTGCGGCACAATCAGATAAAAAAACAACGTGGTCACAGGAAGCGCTGCGAGTTCAAACAACAAGAAAGAAAAATATAGTTTTCGAGCTGCTTTGAGCTTTTCGACTCGGTATTTCAATACAATTGCGGACTCGGCATCCTCTTTCAACTCAGCCGCAAAAATGCTGCCGTTAATTGTAATCGTCTTTTTCGAAACAGCAGAGATTTTTCGCTCTTCCATTCCGCAAGGACTGGTATAACCCAAAGAGGGGCCACCGCCAGCATTAAAGCGAGCAAAAAGGTAATAATTTTTATCTTTAGGTGAAGTGCATTGAAATTGTACGCGATAGAGAGAAACTCCAACAGGAGAAAAGGAAACCGCCTCATAACCCTTTGCGGCATACTCTTTCAACTTTCGCTCTGCTGCGGCAACACGCCAAAGCGGAATGTACATCGTCTTGAAAAAATCCGAAAAGGGACCGTTGTTCTTTTTCATATCTCACGCCTCCTCAATCGTCCCAGCCCACTTGCTTGCCGCCGTTGGAGCCGAAGGCGATGGCGTCCTTGCCGTACTTGCCACGGATGGCGTCCATGGCCTGTTCCAGCTTTTCCTGCTTTTCGCTGCGGCGGGTCTGGGGTTCGCCCAGCAGATCCATCTGGTGATAGCTCTCGGCGGCGTCGGTGATGTGCAGGGCCGTCACCGTCAGCATGCGGATGGGGGTGGGTGCTTTCCACGCCGCACGTGTCAGCTCCATGGCGGCCTCGTAGATGTCCTTCATCAAATGGGTGCTCTCCGGCAATCGCTTCTGCCGGGTGATGGTCTTGAACTGGGCGTCCCGGATGGTGACGGACACGCCGCCGCAGTAGAGGCCGTGGCGGCGCATGCGCATGGCCACGCTGTCGGAAAGGACGCTGAGGCCGGTGCAGATCTCCTCCCAGCGGGTGAGATTCTGGGGGAACGTCGTTCCGTTGCCCACGGACTTCACCTGCTCGGTCTCGTGCTGAGGCCGGACGGGGGAGCGGTCCAGGCCGTTGGCGTACTGGTGGAGCTGGTAGCCCAGCTTGCCCAGCAGCGTCTCCAGCATCTCCGGCTTGCAGTGGGCTAGATCGCCGATGGTTTTCACGCCGATACCGTTGAGGGCCTGCCGTGCGGCCCGGCCCACGAAGAGAAGGTCGCCCACCGGCAGGGGCCAGACGATCTCCCGCCAGTTCTCCGGGGAGATGACGGTGGTGGCGTCGGGCTTTTTGTAGTCGCTGCCCAGCTTGGCGAAGATCTTGTTGAAGGACACGCCTACCGACACGGTGAGGCCGAATTCCTCCTTTACGGCGCGGCGGATGTCATCGGCGATGGCTTGGGGGTCACCGCCGAAGAGGTGCATGCTGCCGGTGATGTCCAGCCAGCTTTCGTCCACGCCGAAGGGCTCCACCAGATCGGTGTAGTGGCCGTAGAGCTCATTGATCTTCCGGGAATATTCCCGATAGAGGCCGTGGTGGGAGGGCAGGAGGACCAGGCCGGGGGCTTTCTGCCTGGCCTGCCAGATGGTCTCCGCCGTTTTGACGCCCAGCTTCTTGGCCGGCTCGTTCTTGGCCAGAATGATGCCGTGGCGGGAGGCAGGATCACCGCAGACGGCCACCGGCAGATCCTGCAGCTCCGGGTAGCTCAAAAGCTCCACCGAGGCAAAAAAGCTGTTCAAATCGCAGTGCAGGATCACACGCTCGCCCATGGTGTATCCCTCCTCTCGTTCATTTGTTCTATTATAGCACAGGGAGAAACCGCTGAAAAGAGGAAATGTAAATTTATCGAAATTCGATAAAAAATGATTGACAATCAATGCGATGTGTGGTAGGGTGAGGACAGAAAGGATGTGGAGCACATGGAAATGAAGAAACTGGCAAGGGTGCTGCAGCTGGCGCTGATCGGCGCAGCGGTACTGGGAATAGTGGTGTTTGGCATCTTTGTGCCGGAGGTGGGTCAGCGCACGGCGGAGGCCAATCCGGAGTATGCGGCGGCCTACTGGCCGTGGCTGCTCTTTTTGTGGCTGTGCGCCGTGCCCTGCTTTATGTCCCTTGCGCCGGGGTGGCGGGTCTTTGGCCGACTGGCGAAGAAGAATGCCTTCTGCCTTGAGAATGGCGAGGATATGAAGCGCATCGCCCGACTGGCCTTTTTCGATACGGCGCTGTTCCTCATGGGCAACGTGGTGATGGTGGCATTTGGCTGGCATCATCCGGGTCTGATGCTGGCGGCCTGTGCCGTTGCGCTGTGCGGCGCACTGATCGGTGTGGTGGCCTATGTGCTGGGCGCACTGGTGCTGGAGGCCACGGCTATGCGGGAAGAGAACGACCTGACCATCTGAGGTGCCGGATATGATCATTTTCAACATTGACATCATGCTGGCCAGGCGCAAGATGACGCTGACGGAGCTTTCCGAGAAGGTGGGCATCACCATGGCCAACCTGTCCATCCTGAAAACCGGCAAGGCCCGGGCGGTGCGGGTGGATACCCTGAATAAGCTGTGCGCAGCGCTGCAGTGTCAGCCCGGTGATCTGCTGGAATTCCGGGAGGATGCAGAGGAATAATTCGCTGCCGCCCCTTTACAAAATCGAATATTTGTTCTATAATGGGAACGAGATTTTGTGAGAGGAGGCGGCGTCATGCGGGCAAGACCTGTCAGCTGCTGTTTTTCCGGCCACCGGCCGGCGAAGCTGCCCTGGGGCAGCAACGAAGATGACCTGCGCTGCGTGGCGTTGAAGCGGCGGCTGTGGGATGCCATGGAGGCAGCCTATGCCGAGGGCTACCGCCATTTTATCTGCGGCATGGCGCAGGGCTGTGACTTCTATTTCTGTGAGCTGGCCATCAAGCTGCGTCAAAAGTACGGCGATGTGTCGGTGGAGGCCGCCATTCCCTGCGCTGCCCAGAGTCAGGGCTGGAGCGCTGCCGAGCAGCAGCGCTGGCGACAGCTGGTGGACGCATGCGACTACGAAACGCTGGTGCAGGAGCAATACACCCCCGACTGCATGCTGCGGCGCAACCGCTACATGGTGGATCATGCCTCGCTGCTGATCGCCGTCCACGACGGGCAGAGCGGCGGCACACGGCGGACCATCGAGTACGCCATGCGCCGGGGACTGGATGTGGTGGATATCCCTCCTGTGATGTAAAAGGGGAAAAACGATGAAGAAACGAGCCATCCTGTACATATCGGTGCTTGTGCTGCTGGCCGGGATCGTCGCAGTTGCGGCGTTTCCCATCGGATCGCTGGCGGCGGAAGATCGGGAGATCCGGAAAAACGGCGAGGTGCTGTATGTGCATCATGGTAACGGCGGGTATTCCGGCAGCGATCGAGGTATGTTTGCCGGTATCGTCACCCGGGGAGAGTCCGTCTATGCAGCTTTCTATGTGCGGGGCACCAACCGGGAGTGGCTCTATGTGCCCGGCAGAGACATGCCTGTGTATTATCAGCGTGTGCGATCCATAGGGGAGTAAAAGAAAGGACGGTGCGCCATGGAACTCCTGTTGACGGTGCTGCTTCTTTTGTGGCAGCTGGGCTGGGTTTTGCTGCTGGGCGGCGTGCTGTGGGCGCTGCTGTGCTGCATCCCGGCGCTGCGGAAGCGGAAAGTGCGGACGTTCCTTGCCTGTGTATTGGCGGTTTGTCTGCTGCTCTCGGCGCTGTGCGTGCGGCCCATGGTGATCGGCGCCGACGCCGATGAAGAGACGGAAGTCCGGCAGCTGGCGGCAGGGCCGTATTCCCGGCGGATGCCGATGGTGACGCCGGTATGCGCCGTGGTGGAAGATACGCCCGGCGGCATGGAAGTGCAGGTGTGGTACGCCTTTGTGGGCAGCATGACCTACGAACAGGACGGGGACGGATGGTCCATCACCCGGTGGCTGTTCCCGTGGAATTGAAGAAAAACAGGCCTGACGGATGCACCGTCAGGCCTGCAATTTTTATCGCAGCTGTGCCTGCCGCCGGGCCATGCGGCGCCAGCAGACGAGGCCGTAGAGATCTCCGGCGAGAAAGGCGGCAAAGCAGACCACCACGGACACGAATTCCCGCTGCTGCGCTGCGGCCAATGTCCACAGACCGATCAATACCACGTCGTTGGCGGCGTAGGCCAGCGCATACCATGGGCTGCGGCGGAAGGTAAGGTACACCGCCAGAAAGCTGGTGGTGACGGAGATGGTGCTGAGGGGCAGCTGAGCCGTGCCGCACCATGCGAGGATGAAGTAAAAGGCGGCGGTGACGGCGGCGGTCAGGGGGATGAGCAGCAGCCACTCCCAGCGGCGGATGCGGTTCACCGCCACCTCGGAGCGGTTGCCCTGAAAGGGATGGCGCAGCCAGGCGATGAGCGCAACGATCGCCATGGGCATGGTCATGCCCAGATAGGTGATCATTTCGCCGTAGTAGGCCCGGCGGTAGGAGATGACGCCGTACATGAGGCTGAAGAACACCATCAGCAGCTGGCCCAGCGGGTTGCCCTTGGCGCTGAACAGCAGCGAGGTGACGCCGACGAGGGAGGCGATCAGCGTCAGGCTGTCGCCCTGGCCGAAAAGGCAGTGGGAAAGAAGGATCAGCGCCGCAGAGCCGCACCACAGCGCCCATTCCCCTTTGGAAAAATAAGAGAGATATTTCTTCATAAGACCTCCAAAAAAAGAAGCATCCGCATACGCATCTTCAAAGACCTAACGATGCGTAAACGAATGCCGAATGCATTCCTGCCCGGTGGCAGAGATTCTCTTTTTGCAGGGACATCATACAACATCATGCGCAAAAAAGCAACCCTTTCCGACAGGAAAAAGGGCTGCTTACAGCTGTTGATCGTTTTCAGAGGGGATATATTCCATCACGTCCTCCACCCGGCAGTTGAGAATGCGGCACAGATCGTTGATGGTGGTTGTGTTCAGCGGCTTATCCTTGCGCAGTTTATCCAGCGTGGAGCCGGAGATGCGGTGGTTCTTGATGAGGGTGTAGGTGGTTTCGCTGCTGCTGCGTAAAGTTTCCCAAAAGGGACGATAACTGACCATATCTCCACCTCCTTTGCCATTATTGTATGCATTGATCGCCATCTTGACTATAATCGTTAAAGAGACTATAATGGCGGCGAGGAGGGGTGGTATGGCGGACTATCGGAAGATGTACTATACGCTGATGGATGCAATAGAGAAGGCGCTGGAGATTCTGGAAATGAAGGATGCCGAAGCGGCGTTTCTGTGCCGCAGAGCGGCTGCGGAATTGATCCGGGGTGAACAGGAATGCGAGGAAATCTACATAGAAACCTGCGAATAGAAGAAAAAACGACGGCATTGCCGTCGTTTTTTCGTTCGGTTGTCTCAGCAATTTTCAGTCGATGCTCACCACATCGTAGCCGGCGTCTTCCACCGTTTTGCGCAGCAGCTCGTCGGTGACGGATGCCTCACAGGTGATGCTGGCGGTGCCGCCGTGCAGGTCCACGGTGGCGGTGACGCCGTCCAGTGCGTTGAGCACTTTTTCCACACGGCCGGAGCAGTGGGGGCACATCATGCCTTCGATCTTCATGGTTTTGCTCATGGTTGCTTCCTCCTTGAGTTCGGTATATGCAGGTTCTTTGATGACAGGCTTGGCAATGCTTTGGGCCGGGACGTCCACACGCTCCGGGGCCTTCCAGCGGCGCAGGCGCAAGGCGTTGGACACCACGCACACGCTGCTCAGACTCATGGCTGCGGCGGCGATCATGGGATTGAGGGTGATGCCAAAGGCGCCGTAGAGGATGCCGGCCGCCACGGGGATGCCGATGGAGTTATAGAAAAAGGCCCAGAACAGGTTGCCCCGGATGTTGTGGATCACGGCGGCGGACAGGGCGATGGCGGCGGGAATATCCTGCAGCGTGTTTTTCATCAGCACCACGTCGGCCGACTCGATGGCGATGTCGGTGCCGGCGCCGATGGCCATGCCCACATGGGCGGTGGCAAGGGCGGGGGCGTCGTTGATGCCGTCACCCACCATGGCCACGGTGCGCCCGGCGTTTTCCAGCGCAGTCACCTGCGCTGCCTTGTCGGCAGGCAGCACCTGGGCGATGACTTCGTCGATGTCCAGCTGCTGGGCAATGGCGTCGGCGGTGCGCTGATTGTCGCCGGTGAGCAGCACCACCTTTTTGCCCATCTGCCGCAGCTGACGGATGGCGTGGGCGCTGTCGGGCTTGACCACATCGGCCACGGCCAGAACGCCCAGCAGCTCCGTGTCCTCGGCGAAGAAGAGGGGCGTTTTGCCGTTTTCGGCGAGGGCTGCGGTGTGGCCGGCCAGAGCCGACACATCCACGCCACGGTCTTCCATCAGCCGGGCGTTGCCGGCGTGGAGCGTTTTGCCGCCCAGTACCGCTTCCACGCCGCCGCCGGGAATGGCGGTGAAATCGGACACGGGGCACAGGGGGATATTCCGCTGCGCTGCGGCCTCCACGATGGCACGGCCCAGGGGATGCTCGGACCGCAGCTCCACCGAGGCGGCGATGCAGAGGAGTTCTTCCTCCGTGATATCGCCCAGGCACAGAAGGTCGGTGAGCCGGGGGCGGCCCTCGGTGACGGTGCCGGTCTTATCCAGCACCACCGTGTCCACCTTATGCAGCGTTTCCAGCGCTTCGGCGGATTTGATGAGGATGCCCAGCTGGGCGGCCTTGCCGGTACCCACCATGATGGCCACGGGGGTGGCCAGGCCCAGGGCGCAGGGGCAGGAGATCACCAGCACGGCGATGCCGATGCTGATGCAGAAATGGAGAGGCATGTGGCCCACAAAGTACCACAGCAGGGCAGAAACCACGGCAATGGTAATGACGGTGGGGACGAAAATGCCGCTGATCTTGTCGGCCAGACGGGAAATGGGGGCCTTGGAGGAGGCGGCCTCCTCCATCAGCGCTACGATGCGGGAGAGGGTGGTGTCGCTGCCCACCCGGGTGGCTTCCAGTTCCAGATAGCCGCTGAGGCAGACGGTGGCGGAGGACACCGTGTCGCCGGGGCCTTTCTCCACCGGCAGGCTTTCGCCGGTGAGGGCGGATTCGTCCAGCGTTGCCGCACCGGTGACGAGGGTGCCGTCCACCGGGACCTTGCCGCCCTGACGGACGATGACGATGTCGCCGGGAACGATCTCTTCGGCGGCGATGGTCAGCTCCTTGCCGTCACGGCGCACCACGGCGCTGTCCGGGGCCAGGGCCAGCAGGGCGGAGATGGCGCCGGTGGTCTTGCCCTTGGAGCGTTCCTCCAGGAACTTACCCACCGTCACCAGCGTCAGGATCATGCCGGCAGACTCGAAGTAGAACTCCGGCATGTGATAGTCGGCAGCGCCTACCACCAGCGTGATGAGGCTGTATACCACGCCTGCCGCTGCACCCAGCGCCACCAGCGTGTCCATATTGGGCGCACCCTTCCAAAGGCGGGAGAAGCCTACGGTGAAGTAGGAGCGGTTGAGGATGAGGATGGGGATCAGCAGTGCGATCTGGATTCCCGCATAGACCCAGAGTCCGGTTTCCGATGCGAAGAACCAGTGAGGCACCGGCAGGCCCATCATGTGGCCCATGGCCAGGTAGAAAAGCGGCACGAGGCAGACAAGAGACCACACCAGACGGCGGCGCATGCCGGTCAGGACCTGGTCGTGGGCAGTGGTTGCCTTGCGGCGGTCTGCCTCCTCGGCACGCTGGGCGCCGTAGCCGGCGTCCACCACGGCGGCGATGATCTGCTGGGCGTTGGTGGCAGTTTCGTCATAGGTGACGGTCATGCTGCCCAGCATCAGATTGACGGGGCAGCTCTCCACGCCCGCTACCTTGCCCACGGCTTTTTCCACATGGGCCGAGCAGGCAGAACAGGTCATGCCTGTGACCTGAAAGGTTTCTTTCATGACAAAGACCTCCTTATTTCATCATTTTCTGCAGCACGCACACCAGCTCGTCCACCACCTCGTCGTCGCCCTGACGGATGCCGTCCGCCACGCAGGTGCGGATATGGCTGGCGAGCAGCTCCTTGCTGAAGCTGTTGAGGGCGGAAGTGACGGCGGACACCTGCACCAGAATGTCGGGGCAGTAAGCGTCACGCTGCAGCATATCTTTTAAGCCCCGTACCTGACCTTCGATGCGGCTGAGGCGGTTGGTGAGGGACTTCAGCTCTTCTTCCGAGCGGATTTTCGTTTTTTCACAGTGGCAGCAATGTTCCATTATGATACCTCCTGGGGGTATAGTTCTTTGAAGTGATTATATACCCCGTGAGGGTATATGTCAAGAGAAAAGAAGTGGACAGAGCTGGGAAAAGATGATAAAATAATCAAAACGGAAAGGAGCTGGTGACATGAAGAAAAAGCTGTGGATCCCGGTGCTGGCGGCACTTTTGCTGCTGGGTGCAGTCTGGGCCCTTGTGATGTCCCAGCCCCGGGACGTATTGGAAGAGGATGCCGTGTGGGAGATCTACCGGGTGGAGGCTTACGAAAACGGCGTGAAAAAGGACATCACCGCCGAGGTGAAGAACCTGCCGCTGCTGAGCGAGAGCCTGCGGCTGACCCAGTGCAGCCGCCTGCGGACGGACTTTGCGCCTGTTGCCGGCAACGATGTGCGCTATGAGATCAGCGGCACCTGCGACGGACAGCCGCTGCACATTCTGCTGAGCGAGAAAGCGGAGCTGTGCGTGGTCTATGAGGACGGCGGCAAGGGCGGCTGGCGGATCCAACGGGCAGAGACGGTGCTGGCCATGGTGGAGCTGCTGTGCACGATGTAAAGGAGAATAAGTGAGGGGGATGACGGTGGTCATCCCCCTCTTTTTATCGTTTTTCGCCCGGACGGAAGATCAGCGCTGCCAGCAGCGAGAACAGCACGGCGGCGGTGATGCCTCCGGCGGTGGCGGTGAGTCCACCGGTGAGAGCGCCCAGGAGGCCCTGCTCGGCTACGGCTTTTTCCACGCCTTTGGCCAGCGTGTAGCCAAAGCCGGTGAGGGGGACGGTGGCGCCCGCCCCGGCTCAGTCCACCAGATACTGGTACAGGCCCACGGCCTGCAGGAAAACGCCTGTGACCACGTAGCCCACCAGGATCCGGGCCGGGGTCAGGTTGGTTTTGTCGATGATGATCTGTCCCACGGCGCACAGCAGGCCGCCGCAGAGAAAGGCATTCACATAATCCATTCAATTCGCCCCTTCCTTTTCGACGGAAAATGATATGGCATGGCAGATGGACGGGATGCTCTCCCCCTGAAAGGTGGAGGTGGGGGAGAGGAGGGCCCCGGTGGGGGCGAAGAGGACACGCTGCAGCTTCTTCTGCCGCATCTGCCGCAGCACATAGCCGTTGAGGACGGCGGCGCAGCAGCCGCAGCCGGAGCCGCCGGCGTGCATGTCCTGCTTCTGGAGGTCATAGAGCATGAGGCCGCAGTCGTTGTGGTTGCCTCTCAGGTCGATGCCGTCCCGGCCCAGCAGGTCCAGCAAAATCTCCCGGCCCAGCGCACCCAGATCGCCGGTGAGGATCAGGTCGTAGTCGGCGGGCTTGCGGCCCGTTTCCCGGAAATGGGCAGAGAGCGTGTCGCAGGCGGCGGGGGCCATGGCAGCGCCCATATTGGCGGCGTCGGTGATGCCCATGTCCACGATGCGGCCGCAGGTGATGTGGGTCACGTAAGGGCCGTCTCCCTGGGCCCCCAGAATGCAGCAGCCGGCGGCGGTGGCCGTCCACTGGGCGGTGGGGGCGCGCTGGCTGCCGTAGGGCACGGGCATGCGGTACTGCCGCTCAGCGGTGCAGTAATGGGAAGAGGTCATGGCCCCCGCCAGCCGTGCAAAGCCGCCGTCGATGAGAAGGCTGGCTATGGCGATGCTCTCACCCATGGTGGAGCAGGCGCCGTACAATCCCCAGAAGGGGATGCGGAAATCCCGCAGGCCGAAGGATGTGCCGATGCATTGGTTCAGGAGGTCACCGGCCAGCATATAGTCCAGATCCGCCGGTTTCAGCCCACCCTTCTGCATGGCCCGCTGCAAAGCCATGCTCTGCATGGCGCTCTCGCCCTGTTCCCATGTTTTGGCCCCGAAGAAGGAGTCTGGTGACAGCTCGTCGAAGTAAGCGGCCAATGGGCCCTTGGCCTCCTGTCGGCTGCCGATGGCGGCAAAGGACACCACACTGGGCGGGCGGGTCAGCCGCACCGTCTGGCGGCCCAGTCGTTTGGATTGCATACATTTCACCTCGTGCGCAATTTGCCCTTAGTGTGCGCAGGAGGTGCGGAAAATATGAAACGGCATGAAAAAACCGCCCGGCCGGGCGGTTTTTTAAGATGTTCACTTCTTTTTCAGCAGCGTGATGGCGTTGATAAAGATGGAGGCGATGGTCAAAAACCACAGCCAGACCGACACGCCGGGCAGCACATCCATCAGGGCAGACCAGTCCTCGTGCTCGGTCCAGGAGGCTGCCTGGGCGTAAAAGCTGCAGACAGTCAGGGCGGTGAGGGACAGGCTCAGGAAGCGGAAGTACTTGGCTTCCCGGCCCAGAAACCACCATGTAAGGTTGAGGATAGCGGTCAAAATGGCGGAAAAACCGAAAAAGATCCACATAAGAATGCTCCTTTCTTACACGAACACAAACTGCACCAGCACCATATACACCACCGTGCCGGCGGCGATGGAGAGGAGGGTGTTGCGCCGCCACAGGTGAAGCCCTGCGGTGACGGCCACGCCGATGAGTTCGGGGATGCCGTAGGGGGCGGCGGTGAGGCTCACGCCCTTGAGGCAGTAGACCACCAGCAAGCCCATAACGGCGGGCGGCAGCAGTGTGGTGAGGTCACGGATGAAGCGGGGCGGTTCCTTCTCCTGCGGAAACAGGAGGAAGGGGAGATACCGGGTCACCGCCGTGCCCAGGGCGATGACCAGAATGGTCACGAGGGTCTGGAGGGGTGTCAGATGCATAGCTTCCTCCTTCCTGCCAGCAGGCACACGAGGATCAGCACCATGGCGGCGATGACCATCCTGTCTGCGCCGAACACGGCGAGGGCCGCCACGGTGCACACAAGGCCGACAAGGCCGGAGATGCGCTGCTGTTTGTCCTTGAGCTGCTCAATGAACAGCACCACGAAAAGGGCGGTGAGGGCGAAGTCCATGCCGGTAGTGTTGAAAGTGAGGAGGCTGCCGAAGAGGCCGCCCACCAGAGTGCCGCCCACCCAGTAGCAGTAGTTGAGGAAGGACACCCAGAAGTAGAAGGGGCCGCGCTCCACGCCCTCGGGCACCTCCACGGTGCAAAGGACCGAGAAGGTCTCGTCGGTGAGCCACCAGATGAGGAGGGGGCGCAGAGCGCCGAGACCGGCGTACTTTTTCAGCATGGACACGCCGTAAAAGAGGTGTCTTGCGTTGACCATCAGGCTGAGGAAAAAGGCCTGCAGCGGGTCAAACACGGTGGTCAGCAGCGTAATGGCGGCATACTGCATGCTGCCGCAGAAGGCGATGGCGCTCATAAGGCCGGACCACAGAGGGCCGTAGCCTTTCGTCTGCATCAAAATGCCGTAGGCGATGCCCAGCACCAGATACCCCGTCAGCACCGGGATGGTGTGGGGAAAAGCGGAGCGCAGGGCGGACAGTTGGCGCTTGGTCATAGGCTCAGCCTTTCTTCAGCGTGTCATTCAGCAGTTCCTTGCCGCAGTGGGGGCAATGGGTGGGGACCTTGTTCACCTTGCCC
Source organism: Oscillospiraceae bacterium (assembly GCA_017415775.1). Classification (GTDB taxonomy): domain Bacteria; phylum Bacillota; class Clostridia; order Oscillospirales; family Oscillospiraceae; genus Vescimonas. The sequence goes on along the minus strand of JAFQFC010000030.1, from coordinate 5,398 downwards.
AGGTAGCCGTCGCAGTGGGGACAGCGCCACAGCAGGTGGACCATGGCCAGGTACAAAATCAGCCAGCCGATCAGAGGGATCAGGGCCAGAGCCGGGATCATTTTGTGGGCCAGATACGCCAGCGGCACCAGCAGCACCAGAATGGTCAGCAGAATGAGGCGGTTGCGTTTCAGGTTCATAGGGACCGTCCTTTCCGGGGGATCACAGCTCTTTTTCGCAGTAGGGGCAGTGGGTGGGGATGCGGCTGGGCAGGCCCAGAGCATGGCCGCAGGCGGGACAGCGCCACAGGAAGTGGAGGGCCACCAGATAGACCACCAGATCACCGATGAGCAGCGCCATGGATAAAGTTTTACCCAGCAGGGGGGAGAAGATGACGACAGGGAACATCAGGGCCAGAATGGCCAGCATAATCTTGCGGTTACGTTTGAAATCCATGAAAGAACCTTCCTTTCCGGGGAGAATGGCACTATTTTAGCACAATTACCGGCGATGTGCAACGCCGGGAGAGGAAAATCACGGAAGGGGTGGAAAAGTGCGGAAGAAGGTAGTATAATAAATTGTCTTACTATGAATATCTCTTCCGGGAGGAATCAAATATGGAAGAACTGAGAAGCTTTGGCTTTATCTGCCCCAAGTGCGGCAAGGCGCAGGTCCACCAGCGCAGCCGCTTTGCCCTGTCTGCCGCTGCGGCGCGGATGGAGTGCGAGTGTGAAAAGTCCGCCCTGCAGGTGGAGACCGACGGCGTGAAGTTTCGCCTGATGGTGCCCTGCGGCGTGTGCGGCGGCGAGCATCAGGCCGAGTGCAGCAGTGAAAACCTGCTGGAGGGCCGTGGTATCGGTCTGGCCTGTCCCCAAACCCGGCAGCTGTGCTGCTACATCGGTGAGGAGCAGGATGTGCTGCGCTCTATGGAGAATCTGGCCCTGCGGGTGGAGAAGGACAAGAGCGAGGAGCAGGAGGCTTTCACCGACAACGTGATCATGTACGAGGTCCTCAGTGAGCTGAAGGACATCGCCGCCCGGGGCGGCATCGGCTGTTCCTGCGGCAGCAAGCGCTACTCGCTGCAGGTGAGCCGTGGTGCGGTGGACCTGATCTGCGCCGACTGCGGCGGCAAGCTGCGCATCAACGCTGCCACCGACGAGGATCTGGACCGGCTGTGCTGCCAGATGAAGCTGGAGATCCACGGCAGATGAGTGTGCTGATGGCGGCGGCCGTTTTTATTGCGGCCATGATCGCCTGCATGATCGCAGGCATCGACACCTTTTTTGCCCTTGCGCTGGGCATCATCCTCTTTTCGATCATCGGTCTGCGCCGGGGACACAAAACGGGGCAGCTGTGGCATATGATGTGGAGCGAGGGGCGCAAGCTGATCCCACTGCTGGCCATCTTTGTGTTCATCGGCGCCATTACGGCCCTGTGGCGCAGCAGCGGCACCATTACATTTTTTATCTACTACGGCATTCAGGTCATCCGGCCCGGCATCTTTTTGCTGGTGGCGTTTCTGCTGACCTGCCTTTTGGCCTATGCGCTGGGTACGTCCTTCGGCGTGACGGGTACGGTGGGCATCATTCTGATGGCCCTGGCCCGCAGCGGCGGCGTGGACACCGCCATGACGGCCGGTGCCGTGCTGTCCGGCGCCTATTTCGGCGACCGGTGTTCCCCTGCCTCCTCCAGCGGTCTGCTGGTGGCGGCGGTGACGGAGACGAAGCAGTACGACAACATCCGCAACATGCACCGCACCGGCTGGCTGCCCATGGTGGTCAGCATCGCCATCTACGGCGCCCTGTCTGCCGCCAACCCCATTCAGGCGGTGGAGGAGAGCTTGCTGAATACCCTGACGGACAGCTTCAGCCTGTCGCTGTGGACGGTGGTGCCGGCAGTTTTGATGCTGGTGCTGCCCATGGTCAAGGTATCCATCTCCACCACGCTGATCGTCAGCTGCGCCGCCGCCTTCGGCGTGTCGGTGCTGGTGCAGGGCATGGGTGCGTGGGAAACACTGGTGTCTGCCGTGATGGGCTACACGCCCGAAAGCGCCGAGCTGGCCCATATCCTTGCCGGCGGCGGTGTGCTGAACATGATGTCCACCTCCTTCGCCGTCATGGCCACGGGTCTGCTGGCAGGTCTGCTGTCGGGCCTGGGCATTCTGGACGGCCTGAAGGGCGTGGCGGAAAAGCTGGCATTGCGGTGGGGCTTGTTCCCTGTGACGGTGCTGGTGAGCCTGGTGGCGGGCATGGTGTTCTGCAACCAGAGCATTATCATCATGATGGCCTATCCGCTGCTGCACGCCGTCTATAAGCGCTGCGGCCACGGCAACGCCGAGCTGGCGCTGGACGTGGAGAACAGCGGTATCGTCATGGCGGCGCTGATTCCGTGGAACATTGCCGGCGCTGTGCCGCTGCAGATGCTGGATTCCGGCCCGGAGGCCATTCCCTACATGGTGCTTTTGTATATGATCCCCCTGTGCCACGGCCTGAGCAAAAAGTGGCTGACCCGTGGCATTTTTGAGAAAAAAGGAGAAGTGACATGATCTCTTTGCTGGCTAAATGGTTCATTCCCAACCGGGAAAACACCGCCGATGCCGCCGTGCGCCGTGCTTACGGACAGCTGTGCGGTCTGGTGGGCATTGCGCTGAACATCCTGCTGTTTGCCGGAAAATTCTTCGCCGGCACCCTCAGCGGCTCCATCGCCATCACCGCTGACGCCTTCAACAACCTGTCCGACGCCGGTTCCTCGGTGGTGACGCTGCTGGGCTTCCGTCTGGCGGGCAAGAAGCCCGATCCGGAGCATCCCTTCGGCCACGGCCGCATGGAATATCTCTCCGGCCTTGTGGTCTCCACCCTGATTTTGCTGATGGGCGTGGAGCTGGCCAAGTCCTCCTTCCAGAAGATCCTCCACCCCGAGGCGGTGGAGTTCAGTGTGGCGGCGGTGGTGATCTTGCTGGCCTCCATTGTGGTGAAGCTGTACATGAGCGTGTATAACCGCACCATCGGTAAGAAGATCAACTCGGCGGCCATGGTGGCCACCGGCATCGACAGCCTGTCCGACACCATCAGCACCGTGGCGGTGCTGATCGCCATGGTGGTGGGCAAATTCTCCGGCCTGATGATCGACGGCTGGGTGGGTATGGTGGTGGCCCTCTTCATCCTGTATTCCGCCTGCCGTGCCGCTATGGAGACGGTGAGTCCTCTGCTGGGCCAGGCCCCGGAGGAGGAATTCGTGCAGCGCATCGGTGAGCTGGTGCTCTCCCACGAAGAGGTGTGCGGCATCCACGATCTGGTGGTCCACGATTACGGTCCCGGCCGTGTGATGATCTCCCTCCACGCCGAGGTGCCCTCCAATGGCGATATTCTGGAGCTGCACGACATGATCGACGGCATCGAGATGGAGCTGCGGGAGCAGCTGGACTGCGAGGCCGTCATCCACATGGACCCCATCGTCACCGACGACGCCCTGACCACCGAAATGCGCATCAAAACGGCGGAGCTGGTAAAAGAAGTGGATGAGCGGGCCACCATCCACGATTTCCGCATGGTGATCGGCCCCACCCATACCAACCTGATCTTCGACGCCGTGGTGCCCTTCGGCGGTGAAAAGTCCAACCACCAGATGGAAGAGGAGATCAAGGAAAGAGTGCGGCAGATGGAAGGTACGTACTTTGCCGTGGTCCGGGTGGAAAATTCCTATTTGTAAAAGAAAAAAGGAGGAAAGGACATTCCTTTCCTCCTTTATAAGCCTCGCAGAGTTTCGATGCGACAGCATCGAAAAAGAGTCAAATTTGTTTTTTGCGGCGACATGTGCGGCACAAAAAACACTTCTCAGGGTGCAAACGTGCGAGCGAAGCGAGTGCGCTGCAGCACCCTGCAAAGCTCAAAAAAACGCTTGTCGTTTTTTTGAATCAGTCCCATGTTTCCCAGATCTCCGGGTGGTAGCCCACGGTGGCCTGCTTGCCGTTGCGGACGATGGGGGCGTTGAACAGCTCACCGTACATGAGGAGCTTTTCCTCCGCCGCCTGAGGCGTGATGTAGGCCATGAACAGCTCTTCATAGGCCCGGCAGTTCTTGTTCACCAGGGCGTCGTAGCCCACGGCGGCCTTGACGCTGCGGTATTCGCCGGCGGACAGGCCCTTGCTCTCCAGATCGATGTACTGGTACTTGATGCGCCGTTCCTTGAACCAGCGCTCGGCTTTTTTCGTGTCGAAGGATTTGCGGAGTCCGAAGATCTGAATGTTCATAGTCATGCTCCTTATGTGTCAGAATGGAGGTATATCGTGAAAGAAAAAATGAATATCTTGCGCCAAATGGTGGATGAAAGCAGCTACATCGTCTTTTTCGGCGGGGCGGGCGTGTCCACCGAGTCCGGCATCAAGGACTACCGCAGCGTGGACGGCCTCTATAGCCAGCGCTTTGCCTATCCGCCGGAGACTATGCTGAGCCACAGCTTTTACGTCAGTCACACCGAGGAATTTTACGATTTTTACCGCTCCAAGATGCTGGCCCCCGACGCCCAGCCCAACGCCGCCCATTTGAAGCTGGCGGAGTGGGAGCGGCAGGGGAAGCTGAAGGCGGTCATCACCCAGAACATCGACAATCTGCACCAGAAGGCGGGCAGCGTGGAGGTGCTGGAGCTCCACGGCAGCGCCTACCGCAACCATTGCCAGCGCTGCGGCGCCTTTTACGGCATCGAGCGCATGGTGGAGAGCCGGGGCGTGCCGAGATGCTCCTGCGGCGGCGTCATCAAGCCGGATGTGGTGCTGTATGAGGAGGGGCTGGACGAGGATGTGATCGCCCGGGCCATCCACCATATCCGTCAGGCGGACATGCTCATCATCGGCGGTACGTCGCTGGTGGTGTACCCGGCGGCCGGCCTGGTGCGCTATTTCCGGGGCGATAAGCTGGTGGTCATCAACAAGGGCGAGACCGGGGCTGCCGTGGATGCCGCACTGACCATCGACGGCCCCATCGGGCAGGTGCTGGGCGGTCTGTAAGCAGTATACCACACGGCGCAGCAAAAGACAATGGAGCTCTCCCCGGAGCCGGGTGTTCCGGGGAGAGAAAAAACTTTATTTGCCCCCTTGACAAACAGGGGGCGGCGTGGTTATAATAGTCAAGCATTCGATTTTGAGGAGCTCATTTGCGAGTGTGCTGGAATCGGCAGACAGGCAAGCTTGAGGTGCTTGTGTTCGACAGGACGTGTGGGTTCAAGTCCCATCACTCGCACCAACTCCTTCAAAGAAATTGAATAGACGCGCGCGAGTGGTGGAATTGGCAGACTCGCTAGATTCAGGTTCTAGTGCTCATTACGGGCGTGCGGGTTCAAGTCCCGCCTCGCGCACCACGAAAAAAGTCACTTTTGTCTACCGACAAAGGTGACTTTTTTCAATGATATCCGTTCCCATCGGAAC
>JAFQFC010000029.1 GCA_017415775.1 Oscillospiraceae bacterium | reverse complement strand
CAACACCCAGCTCGCCCCAGGGCAGCTCGGCAGCGTTAGCCATAGCGTAAATGGTGATCTTCTTGCCGTCGACAACGATGTTGTCCTCGCCGGCCTCGACGACGTGACCCATAGCGGCGTAGTTGCCCTGGGTGGAGTCATACTTCAGCAGGTGAGCCAGCATCTTGGGAGAGGTCAGGTCGTTGATAGCGACAACCTCAAAACCCTCAGCGCCGAACATCTGACGGAAAGCCAGACGGCCGATACGGCCAAAACCATTGATTGCAACTTTGATGCTCATAATTTATCTTCCTTCCTAAATGTGAAATGTGCCAAATTGACAGAACATCTCAAATGTATGGTACGTTTAGTATTATATGCGTATTCATGAAAAAATCAACCCTTTTTTGTGAAAATTTTGATTATTCCCGAAAATAGACGAAAAGGGTTGTAAATTGTCGCATTTTTTGGTATAGTTTGGCTTGGCCGGAGGTTTTTCCCTTGGATAAAGCCCCAGCGTTTTTGCAACTTTATGAGAAGGAGGTGTCGCACGGTGGATCAGAACGATCGTGAGCGGCTGCTCAATGAGATCCTGCCTCAGGTGGCGTCCCAGCTGCGGATGCCTCTTGGCAATATGCATGTGGCCATGCAGCGCCTTGTGCCCAAGGATCCGGCGGATGAAAAAACGGAGCGCAATGCGGCCATCATGGCCCAGAGCTATTATCGGGCTATGCGTCTGGTGAACAATCTGGCGGCGGCACCCATGCTGTTGGAGACGACGCCCTTCCTGACGGCCAACGTGGAGCTGGTGGGCTGGCTGGAGAAGCTGGTGCAGCAGGCCCGGCCTTTGGCGGAGGAAGCCGGTGTGACGGTGACGTTTACCACGCCTCTGCCCTATCACGGCGTGGCCATCCACAAGGAGCATATGGAGCGCCTTTTCTGGAATTTGCTGTCCAATGCAGTGAAGTTTACGCCCCGGGGCGGCAGCGTCACCGTGTCGCTGCGCCTGAGCGGCCAGCAGGTGCTGCTGAGCGTGTCTGATACCGGCTGCGGCATCAGTGAGGAGCTGCAGGAAACGGTGTTTGACCGCTATCTGCACCCGGATCGGGCCGATCCCCAGCCCCACGGACTGGGTCTTGGTCTGCCGTTGTGCCGCCGGATCGCCGAGGGTCACGGCGGTCGGCTGCTGCTGCAGTCCCAGGAGGGCAAGGGAACCACGGTCACCGTGGCGCTGCCTGACAAGCGGCATCTGACAGGTGTGCTGCGTGAGCCTGTGTTTGACTATGCCGGCGGCTTCCAACCGGTGCTGATGGAAATGTCGGATGCGCTGCCTTACGGCGCCTTCCGCTCCCGCCATAGAGACGACTGACCAAACCGACCCCGGCGGCTTGCCGGGGTCGTGCTGTTTAAGTCCCGGAGTTTAAGGGAATAAGAGGTGGTATGATGAATGGAAAGAAAGTACTGATGGCCATGTCCGGCGGCGTGGACAGCAGTGCTGCCGCCGTGCTGCTGCAGCGGCAGGGCTACCATGTGGACGGTGCGATGCTGAATCTGCTGCCGCAGGGCAACGACACCGCTGACGCAAGGGCGGTGGCCCGCCGGTTGGGCATGGACTTTTTGCTGCTGGAGGGCGGAGCGGACTTCGCTGCGCAAGTGATGGATCGCTTTGTGTCCGAATACTGCGCCGGCCGCACCCCCAATCCCTGCATCGACTGCAATCGCTGCCTGAAGTTCGGCCTGTTTCTGGACCGTGCGCTGGAACTGGGCTATGATTATATCGCCACGGGCCACTATGCCCGGGTAGAGGAGGCGGAGGGTGGAAAGTTCCGCCTGCTGCGGGGCTTGGACCGCAAAAAGGACCAGAGCTATATGCTCTATCAGCTGACCCAGGAGCAGCTTTCCCACCTGCTGCTGCCGGTGGGCGATTACGACAAGCCGGCCATCCGGGAATTTGCCCGGGAGGCGGGGCTGGAAAACGCCGACAAATCCGACTCGCAGGACATCTGTTTTATTCCCGATGGGGACTACGCACGCTTTTTGAGGGAATACGGCGGCGTGGAGATGATTCCCGGCGACTTCGTGGACAGCGAGGGCCGGGTGCTGGGCCGCCACAAGGGTCTTCCCTGCTATACCACCGGCCAGCGCAAGGGGCTGGGCGTGGCGGCGGGCAGGCATGTCTACGTGGTGCGGAAGAACGCTGCGGACAACACCATCCTGCTGGGCGATGAGGCGGATCTCTATACCCACACGCTGACAGCCTGCCGTGTCAACTGGATCGCCGGGGCGGCGCCGGAACGCCCGGTCCGCTGCACCGCCAAAACACGCTACAGCCAGACCGAGGCGGAAGCCACCGCCGAGGTGCTGCCGGACGGCCGGCTGCGACTGACCTTTGATGCGCCCCAGCGGGCCGTCACCGCCGGACAGGCGGTGGTACTCTACGACGGCGAAGAAGTGCTGGGCGGCGGAACCATTGAATAAGAAAAAGGAGGCTTGTGCAGACACAAGCCTCCTTTTATCGTTCGCTGATCTGCCAGTCATCCTGATAGATCATGTCGTCAATATCCTGGGGTCGTTTCGGCTCCATGGGCATCCCTCCTTCTGCCTGTACCGGACAGTATATGCAGCAGGCAGGAAAAGGATGCATGGTTTTCGGAAAGTGGGTCAGGCCAGATAGGGCTTGACCTCTTCGATGAGGCCGCAGCAGGCGCTGTTGCTGGCAAAGACGGAGCAGTTATGCAGCACGTCCAGGGGAGCGCCGTCCATCTGGGTGATCTGTCCACCGGCCTCGGTGATGATGAGGCAGGCGGCGGCAAAGTCCCAGGGGCGCAGGCGGCACTCAAAGAATACCTCTGCCCGGCCGGCGGCGATATAGCAAAGATCCAGAGCGGCAGCGCCCAGGCGGCGGTAATCGCCCATGCAGTCGTAAAGGCGGCGCATGATGGCGAAGTGGCGGTCCGTCAGCTCCCGGTCATAGGCGGTGGAGCCGCACAGCAGCAGACCGTGGGCGGCATCGGTGTCGCTGACATGGATGGGCTTGCCGTTGAGGGTGGCGCCCTTGCCTCGCTGGGCGGCAAACAGCTCGCTGCGATAGGGATTGTAGACCACGCCGTACTCGGTGACGCCGTTGTGGGCCAGCGCTACGGAGATATTGCTGTGGCCAAAGCCCCGCACAAAGTTGGCGGTGCCGTCAATGGGATCAACGATGAAGGTCCACTCCGTAGCGATCTCCTCGTGGGCGCCTTCCTCGCCCAGAAAACCGGCTTCGGGCATCAGCTTCAGCAGCTCCCGGTGCAGATGCTCCTGTACGGCGGTGTCATACTTGGTGACAACGTCGATGGGGCTGCTTTTTTCGGTGATGTCTTCTTCAATGTGGTGGGCGCAGCGGATCATTTCGCCGGCATCCTCTACGATGCGGATCAGTTTTTGCAGCATGATTCTCTTCCTCCTGTGTTATGTTCGTTGCAGCGGCAGTGTCACGATAAAGCGGGTGGACTGCCGGTCACTTTCGGTGCGGATGGCGCCGCCGTGGGCGTGGACGATGGTCTGGGCGATGGACAGGCCGAGGCCGAAGCTGCCGTGATCGCTGCGGCTGGCGTCGGCACGGTAAAACCGTTCAAACAGATGGGGCAGCTGCTCGGCCGGGATGGGATCGCCGCCGTTTTCCACCGTCAGCACGGCCTGGCGGTCCCGGGCGCACAGCTCCAGGCGGACGAAACTGCCCTCCGGGGCGTATTTGATGCCATTGTCCAGCAAAATGCCGATCAGCTGGGTCAGCTGCGCAGCGTCGCCGGAAACGGTGAGCCCTTCGGTGATACGATCGTCCAGCTGCCGCCTGGCCTCGTAGGCCACCGGCTCAAAGCGCAGCACGGCACCGGCGGTCAGATCGCTGAGATCCACCGCAGTAAAGGCAGAGCGGGCTTGCCCGCTCTCTGCCCGGGACAGGGTCAGCATATCTTCCACCAGCTTCCGCATCCGTTGCCCTTCGGCCCGGATGTTCTCCACATAGGGGGTGGCATCGGTGTTGCCGGCAGTGTGTTCGGCCAGCAGCTCTGTGGAGGACAGCACCACCGTCAGGGGCGTTTTCAGCTCATGGGAGGCGTCGGAGAGGAAGCGCTGCTGCTCCTGCCACGCTTTTTCCACCGGTTTGGCCACCAGCGCCGACAGGAAGTAGCTGCATACCAGCAGCACTGCCAGTGCGGCGATGCCCACCACCAGTGCGGTGCGCACCAGTGAGGCCAACGCAGCCTGCTCCAGCGAGCTGTCGGTAAAGGCGATGCGCAGAGACAGGGGGCTGCCCTGCCGCAGATAGCGCAGGTGATAGTCTTTCAGCAGCCCGGCGTCTTCCTCCTGCTGCAGGCAGGCGGCGACGATCTGCCGCAGAGCGTCCTCGTTCAGCTGATAATAGTTGCTGCCGACAGCACGGATGGCGCCGTTGGAGTAGACCTCCGCCACAAAGCAGGGCAGGCCGCTCTGGGATTGGCCGGGGCGGAAGGGGCTGCCGTCCCCTGCCTGCAAGGCCTGCTGCAGCTGCTGCTCGGCATTGCGCCGCAGGCTGCTGCGGGCGTTGAAATAGGTGCCGGCGAACACAGAGAGAAGAATGGCGGTGACGAACAGCATGGTGAGGGCCACCACTTTCCACCGCAGTTTTTGGATCATTGCTCCACCTCCAGACAGTAACCTACCAGACGGATGGTCTTGATTTTCACGGTGGAGTGGAGATGGGCCAGCTTGCGGCGCAGGAAGGAAATGTAGACCTCGGCATTATTGTCTTCGGCGTCGGAATCGTAACCCCACACCTTCAGCAGGATCTGCTCCTTGGTGAGGATGATTTTGCTGTTGCGCATCAAAAGCTCCAGAAGATCGTATTCCCGGCGGCTCAGGCGCACGGAGCGCTGGCCGCAGGAGAGGAGAAATGAACCCGGCTCCAACCGCAGGTCACCGCAGAGGATGGCGTCATCCGTGCGACTTTCGCTGCCGCTGCGGCGCAGCAGCAGCCGCACACAGGCCAGCAGCTCCTGGGCGTCAAAGGGCTTGGTGAGATAGTAGTCGGCACCGCTGTCCAGCCCGCGCACCCGGTCGGCGACGTCACTGCGGGCCGTCAGCATCAGGACGGGGATGGGAGAACCCTCGCTGCGCAGCTGCTGCAGCAGGGAAAAACCGTCCAGGCCCGGGAGCATGGCGTCCAGAATCACCAGATCATAAATGCCGCTGCGGGCGTTGTCCAGCCCGGTGAGGCCGTCGTGACAGATGTCGGTGGTGTAGCCCTGCCGATGCAGCAGGTCAGCCAAAGTGGAGGCAAGACGCACTTCGTCCTCCACGATCAACAGGCGCATGACAGCACCCCCCTTTTTCTCAAAAGATAGAAGCGTCCCCCTGAAAGCGGATTCAGAGGGACGCGGCAGTTACTGCGTGAAGGCGAGCAGAGGCTTGACGGCGGCCGCATCCATCAAATAGATGGTGGGATCTTCACCGATGGTGACGCAGTAATACTCACCACGGGCGCTGCCTGCCGTCAGAACAAAGTCCTGCTCGGTATCAACGGTGTTGAGGTAGCTGACGGTCACTCTGGCGGCGTAGGGCTCCAGACCGCACAGGGGCAGGGCACCGTCGCTGGGCTTGTAATCCAGACAGGACACCAGCGTGGGCTGGGCCAGCGAGGCGATGAACATCTCGGCCTTTTGCGTCACGTTGGTATCTCCGGCGAACCAGCGGCCTTCGCTGTCCTGCTGCAGGCGGAAGGTGCCGGCCGGTATATCAATGGTGATGCTGCGGATGCGATCCGGAGCAATGGCAGGCAGCTGGGGCAGGAGCATCATGTCGTAAATGCTGCGGCTGATCTGCTCGGTCAGCTCTGCCGGGGCCAGATAGACGGTGTAGTTTTCGTCGCCGGCGATGCGGGCATAATAGCGGCCTTCGCTGTCCTTGTCACCCAGATACCAGGTGACGGTCTCGCCCTTTTCATTGGAGGCGGAGACGTACTTGTCTTCGTCATCCAGACCCAGATCCTCGTCATCGTCTTCGCCGATGGAGACCGTCTCCATATTCTGCATGGCGCTGACGGTAGTCAGCAGCTGGGAAACGTAGGTGTTGTCCAGCGGGAAGTCAAGATCGTCGCGCCAGGACCAGGAACCGTCCTCGTTGCGGATAAAGCGCAGCGTGCGCTCACCGTCGCAGCACTCCAGCGTGTCGGACAGGGTGACCACGGGATCGCCCTCGGGAAGGGTCTCATCGGTTTGGGGCGTTTGGTCCTCGTCCTCGCTCTGGGGATCCTTTTTGCCGCAGCCCCACAGGGCGCTCAGGCACAGCAGCAGCGCCAAGGCCAACGCCAGATATTTCTTCATGGTGCGCATGGTGGTTGCTCCTTTAATGTTTTTTCAAATGCGTTACCAGTATACCAATGAAAAAAGAAAAAGAAAAGGAAAAACACAAAAAATTTACAAAATTCCATGCAGGGATCTGATGCAAATGCGACTGCGGCGGTGATAAAGTGTGGTACAATGAGAAAAAACGAGAGGAGCGGTGACTATGGGAAGCGCTGTTTTGCTGTATAACATTCCATCCGAAAAAGAAAAGGCCATCCGTGCCGTGTGTGAAAAGCTGTCGGCACAGGCGGTGACGGTGCCGAAAAGCCGCCACGGCTGCACCGTTGGCGAGGCGCTGCGAGGCGAGGGTGTTGACCGTCCGGCCAAGCGGCCCTTTGATGAGGAGATGCTGGTGCTGCAGCTGCCGGGAATCCTGTTGGACTTCTTCCTGCAGGGCTTGCAGCGGGAGGGGGCCGAGGTGGCGCTGAAGGCTGCTGTGACGCCCACCAATGTATCGTGGACGGCGGACGCTCTGGTGCGGGAGCTGCATCGGGAGCGGCAGGAATTTCTGCAAAATGCCGTAAAAAAGTGAACCGGAAATGAAAAAAGGAGCGCAGCTGCGCTCCTTTTTTGCGTCAATGGAGGGAAATGTGTGCCTCCTGTGCCCAGATCTGGCTGACAATGCCGGTGTCGTACAGAGAAAGAAGCTCTGCGCCTGTGCCGGTGACCCAGACGCCGCAGTAGGTGATCTCGTCGTTTTGGGCTTCCTTCAGGAAGCTGCTATAATTCACATGGGGGTCCAGTTTCCGGGAGATGGAGGAATGGTCTGCCATATATTGCAGCTGGCTGATCAGGTGCTGCTGCAGCACTTCGCTGTCATCGGGTTTGATATAACCGAGGTAGAGATGGGGGTAGTCCTTATTGACGCTGTCACTCCAGCCGATGACGCCGCCCTCCAGCCGGAGGAACATCGTATGGCCGGTCTGGCGGCTGATGGCGGCGGCAATCACATCCACACCCAGCGCACGGGCCTGCTGGCGGAAGGCCAGCACTTCTTCCAATGTCAGGTTTTCGGTGAAAGATACGGCACCGGACACAGAGATGGAATCGTCCAGCCGTGCCAGCGCATCGTCGCCGGCATGACTGATGTCCTGATCGAACAGGTTGACCGCCGGAAACAAGCGCCAAAAATTCTCCGACTCCGTGTTGAGAAAGCCGCAGGTCACGGTAAAATCTGCAGCCACATATTGGCCGGGAAGTTCCCAGAAGGTGTTTTTCAGAGTCCATCGGCCAAAGCCGGAGGTTTCTTTTCCGCAGCCGTAGAAATCGTACTGGGGCAGAAAGAGCTGGGTGAACACATCCATGGTCATCCGATATTCGGAGAAACCTTCGCTGCCCTCATAGTCTTCCCGGTCGTAAATTCGACGGTTAAGAAGCGGGAGCAGGACAAATTGCAGCAACAGCAGCAGGGCCAATCCACCGGCCACCACCGCCAGGGCGGTGCTGCGGGTGCGGCGTTTGATGGTGCGCTGCACGGCCTTGACCTCGCCTGCTGCGGCCACTTCCGGCAGAGGCAGGGGGGCGTCCTCCTCGGCCAGAAATGCCTCGATGAGCCGCACCTTTTCCAGTTCTTCCTCCACCGCCGCCGTCTCTTCGGGGGTGGCGGTGCCGTCTTTATATTTTTTCAGCAGTTCTTCAAATTTCATATCCGTCCTCCTCTAAGATATGCCGCAGTTTCCGCCTTGCCCGGTGCAGCCGCTGCCGTGCCGCTGCCGGGGTGAGGCCCAGCAGGGCGGCCAGCTCTGCCACAGGGCGGGCGGCGAAATAGTGCAGTGTCAGCAGTTCCCTGTCCGCTGCGTCCAGTTGGGCGATGGCCCGCCAGAGTGCCGCCGACTCCTCCTTCTGCAGCAGGAGGGTTTCCGGCGTGGTCTCGTCGATCCGCTCCGGGACAGGCTCGTCGGAGAGGAATTTTCGCCGCCGAGCGTGGTCGTACCACAGGTTGCGGCAGACCTTCATCAGCCAGAAGGGGAACGAAGGGGCGTCGTCAGGCAGGGAGAGGCAGGCCTTGACGAAGGCGTCGTGGATCAGCTCCTCGGCCAGCGCCCGGTCACGGCACAGGGACAGCACGTACAGCAGCGCTGCGCCGTAGTACTGCCGGTACAGTTCGTCCAGAATATCGCTGTGCATACCATCCCTCCCTTCTGTCTGTATAACGGATGAGCCGGAAAAATGTGACAAAAAATCTCCCCCGAAAGAGACTCGGGGGAGATTTGGGCGCAAGGTTACAGGGCGGCAGCGCCGATGATGCCGGCTTCGTTGCCCAATGCGGCGGCCTTGATGACGGGGATCGCACCGTCCTTCTGGCCGAAGCAGTTGTTCATCACATATTCCCGCATGGGGGCGAGGATCCGCTCGCCCTGACGGCTGATGCCGCCGCCCAGCAGGATCATCTCCGGGGCCAGCGAGTTGACAAGGTCGGTGAAGCCGGCGGCCACGTAGACGCAGTACTGATCGATGACGGCCTGTGCTACAGCGTCGCCCTTGTCGGCAGCCTGGAACACGGCCAGGCCGGTGATCTCCTCTGCCTGTGCCAGCAGGGATTCGGGATGGTCGGCGGCCGCCTTCTTTGCCTGACGGATGAGGGCGGTGGCGGAGGCGTAGGTCTCCCAGCAGCCCTTGCGGCCGCAGGTGCACGGCTCGCCGTCCAGTACCAGCAGCATATGGCCCAGTTCAGCGCCGGCGGAGCGCATGCCGGCGTAGATCTTGCCGTCGATGATGATGCCGCCGCCCACGCCGGTACCCAGCGTGATGAGCACCATGTTCTCGCAGCCGACGGCGGCACCGGCCACCGTTTCGGCCAGAGCGGCGCAGTTGGCGTCGTTGCTCAGGCGGACGGGGATGCCGAAGCGCTCTTGCAGCATGGCGCAGACAGGCACGTCGAACCAGCCCAGATTGTAGGCCCGGGCCACCACGCCCCGCTCGCTGTCACAGTTGCCGGGAGAGCCGATGCCCATGCTCTCACACTGGTCGATGGACACGCCGGCCTTCACCAGCACAGCCTCCACGGCGTCACCCATGTCACGGATGACTTCCTCGGCGGGGCGGGAAGCACCGGTGGGGACGCTGTGATGGGCTACGATCTCATAATTCTCGTTGACCACGCCGACGGCAATGTTGGTGCCGCCCAGATCAATACCGATACGATACATATGAAAAATTCCTTTCTGCGCAAAAGTGAAAAGTTGTCAAAAGGATTATACCATCTTTCCCCGGCGGGGGGAAGAGTTTTTCTGCCGTCAAATTTCGAAAGAAGTGGATTACGTCTTGTGTTTTTTCGGAAATATGATACCATGTTCATATAAAAGAAAAGGAGTACCTACGTTTTATGGATATTTACCTGCAGGGACTGACCATGGGCCTTGCCTATGTGGCGCCCATCGGTCTGCAGAACCTTTTTGTGATCAACACGGCCCTGACCCAAAAGCGCAGCCGTGTGTTCCTGACGGCGCTGATCGTCATCTTTTTTGACATTACGCTGGGCCTTGCCTGTTTCCTGGGCGTGGGCGCCCTGATGCAGGCCATGCCCTGGCTGCAGAAGGTGATCCTGGCGGTGGGCAGCCTGATCGTTATCTGGATCGGTATCGGGCTGCTGCGCTCCAAGGCCACCATGGACACCAGCACCAACGTGAACCTGCCGATCTGGAAGGTCATCACTTCCGCCTGCGTGGTGACGTGGTTCAACCCGCAGGCCATCATCGACGGCACCATGATGCTGGGTGCGTTCCGGGCCAGCCTGCCTGCCGGTACGGACGCTTTCTTCATCGGCGGTTTTGCCAGCGCCAGCGTGACATGGTTCCTGGGCATCTCCGCCCTCATTTCCCTGTTCTCTGCCCGATTCAACGACAAGATCCTGACCATCATCAACAAGGTATGCGGCGTTGTCATCATTTTCTACGGCTGCAAGCTGCTGTGGAGCTTTGTGCAGCTGATGGGATGGCTGTAAATGGAAGGAGGAACGAAAATGGACGCTATGCAGAATCTGCTCGCCAGAAGAAGCATCCGAAAGTACAAACCCGATATGCTGCCCCGGGAGATCATCGAAAAGATCGCCGAGGCCGGCACCTTTGCCCCTACGGGCAAGAACCAGCAGTCCCCGATCATTGTCGCTGTGACCAACAAGGCGCTGCGTGACCGGATGTCAGCGCTGAATGCTGCCGTGCTGGAAACCGATTCCGATCCCTTCTACGGTGCGCCGGTGGTGCTGGTGGTACTGGCGGAGCGCAGCAATCCCAACCATGTGTACGACGGCGCGCTGGTGATGGGCAATCTGATGCTGGCGGCCCATGCGCTGGGCGTCGGCAGCTGCTGGATCAACCGGGCCCGGCAGGTGTATGACAGCGAGGAAGGCAAGGTCATCCTGCGTGAGCTGGGCATCGAGGGCGATTACGAGGGCATCGGCAACTGCATCCTGGGCTATGCCGACTGCGAATTGCCGGAGGCACGGCCCCGGAAGGAAAACTGGGTATACTGGGCCGAATAAGTGCTGACAAAAAAGAAAACCCGCCGTTTGCAAAACGGCGGGTTTTATGCTACCATGGTGGGCAAAGAACAGCGGAGGACAAGGATATGGAGAAGAATTACAAGCTGACCATCGCCTATGACGGCACCCGCTTTTTCGGATGGGAGCGCCAGCCGGATCGGGAGACCATTCAGGGCAAGCTGGAGAGCGTACTGGAAAAACTGTGCGGTGCGCCGGTAGATGTGATCGGTGCGGGCCGCACCGACGCCGGGGTGCATGCCCGGGCTATGGTGGCCTCCGTGCGGCTGGATGTGAAGGAAAGCTGCGAGGAGATCCGGGACTACATGAACCGCTACCTCCCCGACGCCATTGCCGTGCGGGAGGTGAAGGAGGCGGGCGAGCGGTTTCACGCCCGCTACAACGCCATTGGCAAGACGTACCGCTACACCTGTTTTGTGGGCGATGTGAAGCCTGTCTTTGACCGGCGCTATGTGACCATGCTGGACTACAAGGTGGATGTGGAGAAGATGCGGCAGGCGGCTGCCATCCTCGCCGGCGAGCACGACTTCCGCTCCTTCTGCGGCAATCCCCGGATGAAAAAGTCCACGGTGCGCCTGGTGGACAGTATCACCATCGAACAAAACAAGGACCGCATCCATTTCACCTTTCACGGCACCGGCTTTCTGCAGAACATGGTGCGCATTCTGGTGGGCACCATGCTGGAAGTGGGCCGGGGCTACTGGGAGGCGGACTATGTGCAGACCATTCTGGATGCCAAGGACCGCAAGCTGGCAGGACCTACCGCACCGCCGGAGGGACTGTGCCTGATGAAGGTGGATTACTGAGAAGCAGAAAAATGACCTGTTCTTTTGAGAACAGGTCATTTTTTGTTACATTTTACGGATGTCGTCCAGAATGTCATCCAGAGACATGGCGGGCTCTTCTGTGGGAGCGGCTTCCGTTTCTGCGGGCGCTTCCCCGGCTTCGGCAGACTCTTCTGCAGGAGCAGGCTCTTCGTCGGGAGCGGGCTCTTCGGCGGGGACCTCTTCCGTGGGTTCTTCTTCGGCGGAGGGAGCCTCCTGCGCAGGCGCATCCTCGGCCAGAACGGTGGCGGCGACCACCTCTTCCACAGGTGCGGCGGTTTCGGCGGCAGCTGCGGCAGCGGCCTGCTTGGCCATCTTGCGCATGGCCTTGCGGCGACCGCCCCGGCGGCCGATGAGCCATGCGATCAGCAGCAGCAGGAGCAGCAGCACACCCAGAGCGATCACGGCGCCCTGCGCTGCCTGCTGCAGCGTGACTTCGCCCACATAGGGCAGCGTCAGCACCAGAGGCAGGGAGATATCATAGGTGGTGGGTTCGGGTTCCGGCTCCGGCTCCACAGGCTCGGTGATGGGAGCGATGATCTCGGGCAGCACGCCTTCGTACTGAGGCATGCGGATCACATGGATCACATAGTCCTTGGTGGTGGTGCCGTCCTCGGCGGTGCAGGTGACGGTGTAGCGAGTCTCGCCCTCGGGCAGAGGCTCACCGTCGGGCAGGACGGTGTAGACAGGCTCGGCGGGCTCTTCGGTCCCGGTGTCGGGAGCAGCAGGCTCGCTGGCGGCGTTATCGGCGGCCTCGTCCTGAGGCAGCTCTTCGACTACCGACAGGATCTCCCGCAGCTGGCTGACGCCACGGGCCTTGCTGTCATTGGCGGTGGCATTGAAGGTCAGCTCGGTGACCTCGTAAGGGAGATAGAGGACGTAATCGGTAATATCGGCCTGGAATGCGGGGCTCAGTCGGCCGGAAGAGGGGGACAGAGCGGAAATGGCAGCGTCGCTGCTGGGAACATAGTTGGGGTCCTGCTCACGGGTGGCGTAGATGTAATAGCGCTTGGTGGCGCCGTTCTCTGCCGTAACGGTGATGGTGACGGTGTTGGAGCCCACGCCCAGCTTATTGCCGGAGACGGACACCTTGGCGCCGCTGTGGTTGGGGGTGGCGCTCAGCTTCAGGGAACTGACCTCGTAAGGGACCGTGACACGGTACTCGCTGTTGCCGGTGAAGTTAATGGAGGCATTGGAGCAGCTGAGAGCCTTCAGCGTTGCGTCGCCGGACAGGGGGGCGGCTACCTTGCCGCTCCAGGAAGCGCTGAGGGACATGGAGCTGCCGGCGGAGTTGGTGCCGGTGCAGGAGACGGAGGCGGACAGGCCGGTGCCGGTGGCCACGCCGCTTTTGACCTTAAAGGTGAAGGCGACGATGGCCTTGGTGCCGGTAAAGCCGGAGCCGGAGCCGTCGTAAGTGGTAAAGTTGGTGCCGTTGGCGCTGCTGCTCCAACCGCTGATTTTGAATTTGTGGCCGGAATAGGTCAGATTGGTGCTGTCATACTTGAGGGAGAACTGCAGGCCCTGTACATCCGTGCCGTTGACGCTGTAGGTCAGGGTAAAGGAATCGCCGGCACGCAGGGTGGACTTGCTGGATTTCAGCGAGGCGCCGGCGGCAAAGGCGGCAGTGGGGATCAGGGAGAGGACCAGCGCCAGCACCAGCAGCGCATGGAGAAAAGAAATGCGGATTTTTTTCATAGCCATCAAAGCCCTTTCTTAGTTGGGGGTCAGGTTGGAGCGGCCCAGCAGCTGCATATTGATGAGCACCAGGTCGGCAATGGACACGGAGCCGTCGGCGTTGACGTCACCGGCAGCTGCGGCTGCGCCCTTCAGAGAACTGCGGCCCAGCAGATGCATGTTAATGAGCACCAGATCGGCGATGGTACACTGACCGTCGCCGTTCACGTCGCCGGTGACCACCAGGGTCAGCGTCTGGACGGTCTCGCCATTGACGGCGTAGGTCACGGTCATGCCGGTGGCGGCCACGCCCTCGGCGGTGGCGCTGCCCTTACCGATGGTGATGAACTCGGCGGGCTGCAGCTTCTGCTGCAGATCGGACAGTGCGGTGTTCAGCGCAATGGTGCGCAGATAGCCGTCACGGATGGTGTAGGCGTCGGTGGTGATCTCCGGCGGAGCGGTCAGCTCGTGCTGCTCATACTGGGCCGTGAAGGTCACGTCGGCGGAAATGGTCATGCCCTCGGTATAGCCCTCCCAGCCGGTGAAGGTGTAGAAAAAGCTGCTTTCCGCAGGACGGACAGGGTCTTTCTCCGGGGCGGGGATCACAGAACCGGGCAGCAAGGCGCCGCTGGAGATCTGCGCGCCGTCATAGTTGACAAAGCGGTAGGTGAAGGCCTTTTCGTACCGGGCATAAACGGTCTTGTTTTCGGCGCCGGCAATGGTGTCGGCGGTGACCTGTTCGCCGCCCTCAGGCTCGGTGAACCAGCCGGTGAAGATGTAGCCTTCCCGCACGGGGACGGGCAGGGTGCCGTACTTCTGGCCGGCGGCCAGATTGCGGGCGGTCTCGCCCACGGTGCCCTCGCCGGGATCGAAGGTGAGGATATGGGTGCCGTCGGACACGAAGAAGTTGGATTCCAGATAGAATTTGCTGTCCGTCTCTGCGGCGGTAGCCTCGATGATCAGCTTGTAGCTGCCTGCCTTCAGCTTGCTGAAACTGACCTTGCTGTCCAGATTGCTCAGGCTATAGGTGGTTTCGTTGATGTTGGAGGCGGAGGCGGGAGTGAATGCGTTGGCGCCGGCTGCGTTCAGCACGGAAACCTTCACCGTCTGGATGGGGAAGGTGCAGCGCAGCATGCCGCGGAGGGGGAAGTTGGAGCTGCCTTCCAGCAGGATATTGGCGTAGGTGGGATAATTGGCGCTGTCCAGCGACCAGTCGGCACCGGATTTGGTCAGCTGCCACTGGGAGACGGTTTCGCCGGTACTGACAGCGCTGCCGGCAGCGGCGGCGGTAAGGTACAGGCCGGTTTCCCGGTTGCAGAGGGAGAAACCGCTGTTCACGTTTTCCGCCTTCCACAGCTGGCTGTTATCTGCGCAGGGGGCTGCCAGTGTTACGCTGCCGTCGCCCTGTGCCGTCAGGCGCAGGCCGGTGGAGACACTTTCGATGGTGTAGTATCCGCTGGCAAAGAAGGTCAGGCGGAATTGCTGGGCCTCGGAGTCATCCATTGCATTCAGCCATACGCCGCTTTCCTTGCTGCCCATGGCCAGACTGGCGTTGTCGGCGGGGGAGAAACGGTAGACGCCTTCGTCCAGAATGGCATCAATGTAGCCGTAGGTCACCAGCATATTCTGGGCCTGAGCCGGTTCGTTGATCCGCAGGCGCAGGAAAACGCCCAGCTGGATGCTGGAGGAGCTGCCGGTGTAGTAGCTCATGACCTGGCCTTCCACGCCGTATTTCTGGGCGTTGACGCCGGTCATGGCATTTTCGCCGGGTTCGGCGGGACGGGTCTTGCTGCTCTCGGCGTAGATGGCGGCGATCAGGTCGGTCTCCGGCTGGTTGGCAAAGCCGCCCAATGCGTTGAAGGCCCGGACGATCACGTTATAGCCGCCGCCGATGCCGTGCTGGACGGCGCGGGAGAGGAAGACGTTGCGCAGAGCGATGCTGTAGTTGTGGATATCAAAGCCGGGGACGTCCTCCGTGACGGCGTCCACCACACCGTGGTAGTAGTGGTCATTGACGTAGTAGCGCTGGCAGGCGAAAAAGCCGTCGTAGTTCTCTTCGGCCAACGCCTTCCATGCGGCGTCGAAGTTGGCGCCGTAGCCGGCACCGCCCTTGTGATAGGCCGCGTCCAGCGTTTCGCCGATGTAGCGGTAGTATTCGTTATCCGACGCCATACACCAGCGGGCAAAGGTCATGGGTACGCCGCTGGCGCTGGCAAACTGATAGGCGCCGTAGGACTTGCCGCCGATGTCGCCGGCGTTATTGACGATGGCGCCGGCGTTGCCGCCCTCGTAGCGGGAGGACAGCTCGCCCAGCAGCTCGTATTCCAGATCGTCAGCGGCTGTGGCGGCAGCGGGAGCGGGCAGCAGTCCCAGCACCATGACGGCTGACAGCAGCAGGCAGGCGAATCTTCGGAGCTTGTTGCGGTTTCTTTTCATGTGATCACCTTAATTGAAACGAAAAGTTGATTTACATAATCTCATACACGGCCAGTATAGCATGAGATGTGCACATTGTCCACTTAATTTTGACAGCATGCCCCTGCAGAGGAAAAAATTCGACAGAAAAATGCAAAGTTTGGGTAGAAATCCCGGGGCTGTTCCCGTATAATAGAGCGACAGAGAACCAACAGCGAGGTGCGATATGGAAACGATGAAAGAGACTTCCGTGCGGAAGAGAAGAGTGTGGCCGTGGGTGCTGGCCTGCGTGCTGGTGCTGGCGGCAGCCGGCGTAACAGCCTTTTTGCTGTGGCCCCGTCCGCTGGTGACGGCCACGGGCTTTGTGGCGGCCGATTTGGAGACCGCCCCCATTTACGACGATGCAGGTGCGCAGAGCGGTGAACTGGTCCGCGGCACTGCCGTGACCTATGTGGTGGAAGAGGCCCATGAAGAGCATCCCGGCCAGATCCGGCTGGTGATGGGCGGCGAGGAAAACGGCGAGGTGTTCGAGAAGAAGGCGGACTTTGCGTGGATCGATGCCCAGCGTGTGACCGACGAGCTGTCCAAGGTGGTGCAGACGGAGAAGCTGTATCTGCGCACCACCATGAATCTGCTGGCGCAGGACGGCGCTACCTGCGGCGCTCTGGCCCAAAAGGGTGACGAACTGCAGGTGATCGGTTACGAGGGACTGGACGAGCAGGGCGTGGTGGCACGCTATCAGGTCCGCACGGCGGACGGTGCCGAGGGCTATGTGACGGCCGGTTATCTGTGCCGCGAGCAGGCGGAGGCCGCTGCGGTGCATGACGAGGCGCTGTACCAGCTGCATGCCAAGCGGGGTGACAGCTGGGGCGGCGGTGACGCCGGCGGCCTGGACTACGAGCCCCGGGAGAAGCCTGTGTTTGCCGACAATGTGATGCCCGAGAAGGTGAAGGCCCTGTACCTGAACCACGCCTTCGTGGGAAGCGTGGATGAGTACATCAAGATCGCCGACGGCTGCGGCATCAACGCTTTCGTTATCGACATTCAGGATGGTGAGGCCATTGCCTACGCCTCCCCTACCATGGAGAAGTATTCGCCCTCTGCCTACAAGCGGGCCACCAACTCGCTGGAAAAGTACAAAGAGGCGGTGCAGAAGATCAAGGATGCCGGCTACTATGTGATCGGCCGCATTACCACCTTCAACGATCCCTACTTTGCCACCGATCATCCTGAGTGCCTGATCGTCAAGAGCGGTACCGACAAGCCTATGAAGATCGTGGGCATGTACTGGCCCAGCGCCTATAACCGCTATGTCTGGCAGTACAAGGTGGATCTGGCGCTGGAGGCGGTGGAGCTGATGGGCTTCAACGAGATCCAGTTCGACTATGTCCGCTTCCCCGACGGCACCTGGTACTACGATGCCAAGACCATCGACTACCGCAACACCTACGGCGAGAGCAAGGCCCAGGCTGTGCAGCGGTTTTTGATGTACGCCGCTGACCGCATCCATGCTGCCGGTGCGTACATCAGCGCCGACGTGTTTGGCGAGACATCCATGGACTACGTGTGTTCCTACGGTCAGTACTGGCCCGCCATGACCAACGTGGTGGATGCCATTTCCGCCATGCCCTATCCCGACCACTACGGTGCCAGCGGTGACTGGCTGCCCTGGGAGCATCCGTATGACATCATGTCCATCTTTGGCGGCGGCGCTGCCCGCCGGCAGAAGGAAGCCCCCACTCCGGCGGCAGTCCGCACCTGGATCCAGGCCTACAATGCCATCCACGAGCCTTACACCTACTACGGCCCCGATCAGGTGGCTGCCCAGATCAAGGCTCTGGAGGATACCGGCAACACCGGCGGCTACATGACGTGGAATGCAGCGTCCAGCATCCAGAAGTACAGAAGCCTGATGCCGGCATTCAAGTAAAAAACCAATAAAAAAGAGGTGCGAAAGCACCTCTTTTTTATTGGTTGGCTGCCGTTTCAGCGAAGGAATTATCCACCAGTTCGTCAAAGTCCACCCACTGTTCCCGGCTCAATTCTCCGGCGTGCTCCATCACCGTCTCCAGACGCTCCAGCGCCGCCTGTTCCATAACGGGCGTGCTGTTCCATGCGTCAATGGCCCGGTGGCGGGCGGTGACTTTTTCCAGCAGATCCACCGAGGTGTCGGGGAACTGGGCGGCCATGGCTTCGGCCACCTCCCGGTCGGAGTGCTGGGCGATCCAGCGCTGGGCACGGGCGATGGCGTTGGTGAAACCCTGCACCACTGCCGGGTTTTCGGCCATATAGCTCTGGCTGGCAAA
The DNA here is from genome assembly GCA_017415775.1 of Oscillospiraceae bacterium. Taxonomy (GTDB): domain Bacteria; phylum Bacillota; class Clostridia; order Oscillospirales; family Oscillospiraceae; genus Vescimonas. The sequence continues at coordinate 25,290 of JAFQFC010000029.1, read as the reverse complement.
GTAGGCGGTATAGGGGATCTCACCGCTCTCCTCGCCGATGGAGCAGAGGATGTAGCCCTTGCCGGCCTCCACCACTTCGGTGGCGGTGGGTTCAAAGAGGGCCACATAGTCCCCCTGGCCGCCGGTAAAAGCGCCGGCCATCATGTTGAACTGCACCGAAGTATCCACCACGGCGTCCACATGGGGCGTGACGCCGTTTTGCGCCATGACGTATTCCAGCGTCATCTCCGGCACGCCGCCCTTACGGCCGCCGATGATGGTCTTGCCCCGCAGGTTTTCCCAGGAGAAGTCCTCGTCGGTGCGGCCCACCAGGAAAGAGCCGTCCCGCTTGGTGAGCTGGGCGAAGATGACGGGATAGTCCTCCTTGCCCTGATTGTAGACATAGATGCAGCTTTCCGGGCCGGCCAGCCCGATGTCCGACTGACCGGATACCACGGCGGTCATTACCTTGTCGGCGCCGCCGCCGTTGGTCAGCTCCACCTGCAGGCCCTCTTCTTCGAAGAAGCCCAGACTCATGGCCACATACTGGGGCGCATAAAAGACGGAGTGGGTGACTTCGTTGACCCGGACAGTGGTCAGGGTTTCGGTTTTGCTGCAGCCGCACAGGGCGGTACACAGCAGCAACAGGGCGGATAAGCAGCAAAAGATTCGTTTTTTCATGATAACCCCCAAAAATGATGCAATATTTTTTCCGCACCCAACACCAGACGGTACATGATCACGGCGGCCAGCGCCAGGATCAGCACGCTGGTCATCACAAGATCCATGTTGAACACCTGCGAGCCGTAGACGATCAGGTAGCCCAGCCCGGCCCGGGAGACGAGAAATTCCCCCATGATGACGCCTACCCACGAAAGACCAACATTGACCTTCAAGGTGTTGAACAGCGTGGGATAATTGGAGGGGAAGACCAGCAGGCGCAGGATCTGGCCCCGGGTGGCGCCCAGCGAGCGCATCAGGCGCAGCTTCTCGCTGTCGGTGGAAAGAAAACCCATGTACATATTCAATATGGTGACGATCAGCGAGATGGCCAGCGTCATGGCGATGATGGAACCCATGCCGGCGCCCATCCAAACGATGAAGATGGGGCCCAGCGCCGTTTTGGGCAGGGCGTTGAGGACCACCAGATAGGGATCCAACACCCGGGCCAGCGAATCGGACCACCACATAGCCACGGCCACGGCTGTGCCCAGCAGCGTGCCGGCCAGAAAACCGGCGACTGTTTCCAGGCAGGAGACGCCCACGTGGACCAGCACTTCGCCGCTGCGGCACAGATTCCAGAAGGTGGCGGCCATGCGGCTGGGGCTGGAAATGAGGAAACCGTCGCTGAGGCCCAGCGCCGTGGTCAGCTCCCACAGGCCAAACAGGCCCACCAGCAGAGAGATCTGCCACAGGCGGATGGTGCGGCGGCGCTTTTTCTGCCGCTGCAGCCACAAAAGGCGGGCAGGCGAAGGCGTGCTTTGTTCAGACATGGAGATCGACCTCCTTCCAGACGGCGTTGAAGTGGGTGTGGAACGATGGGTGATCCCGGCGCTGCAGCGGCGTCAACCCCGACAGCTCTGTGAGGTCATGGACTTTCTTGACCACCGCCGGACGGCGGGAGAGGATGAAGATGCGGTCGGACATGCTGACGGCCTCGGCGATGTCGTGGGTCACCAGCAGGGCGGTGAGCTGCTCGCGGCGCAAAATGGCGTGGATATCGGCGGATACTGCCAGCCGTGTCTGGTAGTCCAGTGCGGAGAACGGCTCATCCAGCAGCAGGATCCGGGGATCAAAGGCCAGCGTGTGGATCAGAGCGCAGCGCTGGCGCATGCCGCCGGAGAGCTGGGCGGGCCGCTTATGGGCAAAATCTTTGAGACCGTAGCGCTCCAGCAGCGTCAGGATCCGGGTGCGGTTTTCCGGCGTATCCTGCCGCCGCACCTGCAGGCCCAGCATCACGTTGTCCAGAATGGTGCGCCATTCAAACAGCTGGTCGCGCTGGGGCATCAGCCCGATGCGGGGAGAGGGGCCGGTGACCGGTTCGCCGTCCAGCGTGATGGAGCCGCCGTCCAGCCGCTCCAACCCGGCGATGGCGCCCAGCAGCGTGGATTTGCCGCAGCCGGAGGGACCCACGATGCTGCACAGCTCCCCCTCCTCCATTTCCAGAGAAATGTCCCGCAGGGCTTCCACCTCGCCGTCGTCGGCCTGATAGGTCAGTGAGGCGTGTTGAATTTCGATGAGCATACCTGTTTGTGCCTCCTTACCGGAGAGAAAGACTCTCCGTGGTCATTGTATGCAGGCGGTGCAAAATGGGAAACCGGCAGGGCTTTGACTTGCAAACGGGCGGCGGCTATTGTAAAATAACAGATAAGAAACAGGAACCGGGCGGGCGATACCGCCGGAAAGGAAGGCGCCGATGAACATTCTGGAAAGTGTACTGGACAGCTCATCCCACGCCATATTTACGCTGGACCGCGATGGCATCGTGACCCACATCAACCATCAGGCCAAGGAGAGCTTCGGCCTCTACAACCACAGCCAGCAGTCTCATGCTGCCGGCCGACTGGAGCGGGGCGATCTGGTGATCCTCGCCACCACCGTTATGGGCGGCGACGATGGCGGCCTGCAGCAGGAGGACCTGGCAGTGCTGGGCATCCGGGACAAAAAGATCCAACCCGGTGATATGCTGGCGGCGGTGGGCGTCTTCGGAGAAGGCACCATGCGCCCGGTTTACAAGTTCCTGCGCCGCCGGGACGCCGGCAACATGACGCTGGAGACCGAGTGGGAGGGCCTCCCTATCCGAATTACCATCGACGGGCAGGAAGTGTCAGCGGCGGTGGGTGATGTGACCTACACCATCGGCTACTTCATGTCCATTTGCCAGTGCGTGGTGCTGGATGGGAAAACCAGACAGGTGAAGTTCTGGGAAGAGAAAGGCTATTCGGCCCGGAAAGAAGGCGCAGGTAATCTGCTGCGGGGCGGGTCCTTCCAGGCCAAGAGTCCCGACGGCGAGATCGACGTGGTGGGCTACTATTTCCGTGAATTCTTTGAGGGCGACCGCTTCGAGCAGCATCTGCAGGATGTGATGTCGGGCAAGGTGGAGCGCTATGAGGATGAGGAATATAACATCAACGGCTATGCCCTGTCGGCCTCCATTCTGCCGGTCAGGGAGAACGGCGATGTAAGCGGCGTGATCGTGAAGTTCCGCCGCTTTGAGGACATGCGCACCACCATTCTGGAGCGCAACAGCGCCATTTCTGCCGCCGAGCGCAAGTACCGGCAGACGGAGCAGGGAGAGCTGCGGGAGGATGGGTCTTTTGCGTCGCTGGCAGGCCGGTCTACCGCCATGGCTTCCGTGCGGCGGTATGCCTACCGTCTCAGTCAGCTGGACTGCAACATCCTGATCACCGGCGAGAGCGGTACCGGCAAATCTTTTCTGGCCCGGGCCATTGCCCAGGCGCAGCCCCGGCAGGGTCCCTTCATTACGGTGGACTGCTCCACGGTGACGCCCACTCTGTTTGAAAGTGAAATGTTCGGCTACGTGGGCGGCGCCTTTACCGGCGCCAATCCCAAGGGCAAGGCCGGCTTCTTTGAAGAGGCTGACGGCGGCACCATCTTCCTTGACGAGATCGGTGAGATCCCGCTGAATGTACAGGCAAAGCTGCTGGGCGTGATCCAGAACAAGACGCTGACCCGGGTGGGCTCCACCAAAACTGTCCCGGTGGATGTGCGCATTCTGGCCGCCACCAACCGCAATCTCCGGCAGGAGGTGGCGGCGGGCCGGTTCCGCCAGGATCTTTACTACCGCATCAGCGCCTTCTGCGTGGAGATGCCGCCGCTGCGGGAGTGTCAGGAGGACATCTATTTCCTCATCAACGACCTGATGGACCGCATCCGTGAAAAGTACCGGATGCCGGACAAGTGCCTCAGCGGTGAGGCTTTCAGCCGCCTGCTGTCCTATGACTGGCCCGGCAACATCCGTGAGCTGGAAAACGTGCTGGAAAGTGCTGTGGCCCTGTCCGAATCGGACATCATTTATGCCGAGCATATCCGACTGGAGAGTGAGCCGGTGCAAATGACGCTGAAGGAGCGGCTCAAGGCTGAGGAAAAGCGGATCATTCAGCAGACGCTGGCCCGGTGCGGCGGAAATCGCACCGCCGCCATGGAGCAATTGGGCCTGTCGAAGACCGTGTTTTATGGCAAGCTGAAGGAGTATCAGATCACCTGATGTCCCGAAATGCGGATAGGAGTTCTGAAAACGGGAAAGCGAGTTCTGAAAACGGAACCTTTGCCGCAGCGCTGCTGCGCAGCATGAGAATTATTTCTCATCTGGGCAAAAAGACGGGGAAAAAAGAAAAAATCTGTCGTTTAATCTGACGAATACTGAGCGAAATTTTTGTGACCTATTCCAAAGTTCCTGAAGAATGGCGTTGTTGGCACAAAAATTGCTATATAGAAAATTGACTGGCGCAGCGGTTCTGCGGCTGTCGGAAAAAGGAGTGTACTGCAAATGAAGTTCTGGAAAATGAACGGTGCCGGCAACGACTTCATCATTGTCAACAACATGGATGAGTCCGTAGATCCGGCCAATTACGGCATCATCGCCAAGACGCTGTGTGAGCGCCACATGTCCATCGGTGCCGACGGCATGATGTTTGTGGAGAAGCCGCAGGGTGAGGCGGACTACCGCATGGTGTTCTACAATTCCGACGGCAGCATGGGCGAGATGTGTGGCAACGGTGCCCGCTGCATCTGCCGCTACGGCTATGAGAACGGTCTGGCCGGCGAAGTGCAGACGGTGGAGACCACTGCCGGTATCGTCATCGGTCACCGCATGGACGCCCGCCTGTACCGCATTCGCCTGAACGACCCCTCCGTGCTGGAGGCTGACTACCCGGTGGAGCTGGACGGCACCATGCGTCAGTGCGCATATGTGGAGCTGGGCAATCCCGGTATCCCCCATGCTGTAGTTCCCATTGTGGGCCTTAGCGACTTCCCCGAGCGACTGCTGTTTGATATGGGCCGCAAGCTGCGCTATCACGAGGCTTTCCCCAAGGGCGCCAACGTCAACTTCTACGAGATCGTGGGCGAGGACGAGATCTTCGAGCGCACCTATGAGCGCTATGTGGAAGACTTCACCTATGCCTGCGGCACCGGCACCGGCTCTATGGTGTCCGTGCTGACCAAGAAGGGTCTGGTCAGCGGTAAGAACGTGAAGGTCAACATGACCGGCGGTCAGCTGATCATCGACGTGGACTTCGACGGTGAGAAGGTCAGCAACATCTATCTGACCGGCCCCACCAACATCGTCTGCAAGGGCGAGGTCACCGATGAGGATCTGATCCTCAACTGAAAACGTATGTTAAGCAAATGCTTTGCATAAATAGAAATCAACCAAAATCAACCATCAAAAATTTTGTTAGGAGGAGTTTTCAAGTATGGATAAGAAATCCGTCATGAAAAACTATGCGTTCCTGGCCATCCTGCTGGGCGCAATGGTTCTGGGCTGCATCGTCGGTTGGCTGGCCCCCGACTTCGCCACCGCTATCAAGCCCCTCGGCACCGTGTTCATCAACATGATGTTCTGCGTGGTCGTTCCCCTGGTTTTCGCTTCTATCTCCACTTCCGTTGCCTGCACCAAGAGCCGCGCTCGTGCCGGTAAGATCATGGGCACCACCGTCGGTACCTTCATCGTCACCGGCGCTATCGCCGCCGTGATCATGTTCGTGATCCTGAAGGTGTTCCCCCCCGTTCTGGAGCCCTGGAGCGAGATCACTTCCGAAGAGATGGGCGAGTATGCCTCTTTCTCCGAGATGATCGTCAACTTCTTCACCGTGTCTGACTTTGCCGGCCTGCTGAGCCGCAAGGCCATGCTGCCCCTGATCGTGTTCTCCGTCCTGTTTGGCTTCTCTGCCAACCTGGCCGGCGGTCCCGAGGGCCCCATCGCCCAGTGGCTGAGCGCCCTGAGCGACGTCATGATGAAGTTCGTCAAGCTCATCACCTACTACGCTCCCGTGGCTTTCTTCGCCATCTTCGCCGACCTGATGGCCACCTATGGTCCTCAGATGGCCGGTGCTTATGGCCGCGCCCTGGCTGTGTACTATCCCCTGTGCCTGATCTATGTCTTCACCGCATTCCCCCTGTTCGCCTGGTTCGGCGGCGGCAAGGGTGCCATCAAGACCATGTTCGCCCACATCACCCGCCCCGCCGTGGTGTCTCTGGGTACCTGCTCTTCCGTTGCTACCATCCCCACCAACCTGGACGCTGCTGCTGACACCGGCATCTCCAAGGACGTTGCTGAAATGGTCTGCCCCCTGGGTGCTACCATGCACATGGACGGCTCCTGCTTCTCCTGCGTTCTGAAGATCCTGTTCGTTTGGGGCGTGTTTGGTAAGGAAGTCACCTGGGGCTCCCTGCCTCTGATCGTCATCGTTGCCGTTCTGTCCTCCGTCGGTATGTCCGGCGTGCCCGGCGGCGGCTACATCGGTGAGTACATCATCTGCTCCATCTTCTTCCCCACTCAGATCGAGCTGGCCTTCCCCATCCTGGTTGCTATCGGCAACCTGGTCGATCCTCCCGCAACCATGATCAACTCCGCCGGCGACTATGTGGTCTGCTACATCGTCTCCCGCTTCGTGGACGGCAAGGATTGGCTGCAGAAGGCTCTGGCTGCCAAGAAGGCCTGAGTTACGGTCTTATCTGATCCCAACTCTTACATAGAGTGATTTACAGGCGGGTGACCGCGGTGTGGTTGAGCCGCGGTCCCCGCCACCCCTCAAAACAAAAAAGGAACAAAAAAGAAGAAAAACTTCGAATATTTTCGCATTTCCCCTTTAATTTCGAGCATTCAGAGCCGTTGCGGAACGACGGCTCTTTCCATACAAAAATATACGAGAAAGAAGGACCATTCCATGATTTGCGATAACATCACCGTCGGCCAGAACGGCCATCTGTATTTCGCCGGCCAGGATACCGTGGAGCTGGCCAAGCAGTACGGCACTCCCCTGTACCTGATGGACGAGGACAAGATCCGCGAGAGCTGCCGCGTCTACACCGAGGCTTTCAAGAAGCACTTCGGCGAGAATGCCCGCCCCCTGTATGCTTCCAAGGCCAACTGCTTCAAGCGCATCTATGAGATCATGCGCGAAGAGAATATGGGCATCGACGTGGTGTCCTCCGGTGAGATGTACACCGCCATTCAGGCCGGTTACGACCTGTCCCGCGCTTACTTCCACAGCAACAACAAGACTGACGCCGACATCGCCTACGGCATGGACAACGGCATCGGTTACTTCGTGGCTGACAACGTGGAGGAGATCAAGGCCATCGAGGCCGAGGCTGCCCGCCGCGGCATCAAGCAGAAGGTTCTGCTGCGCCTGACCCCCGGTATCGATCCCCACACCTATGAGGCCATTGCCACCGGTAAGGTGGACTCCAAGTTCGGCTCCGCCATCGAGACCGGCCAGGCCGAGGAGATCACCGTGTTCACTCTGGCCCAGCCCCATGTGGAGCTGATGGGCTTCCACTGCCACGTCGGTTCTCAGGTGTTCGGTGAGGACATTTTCGAGCGTGCCGCCGTTGTCATGCTGGAGTTCGTGGCCGACATGAAGGCCAAGCACGGCTACATGGCTCCCCAGCTGGACCTGGGCGGCGGTTACGGCGTGCGTTACGTGGAGTCCGATCCCTATCTGGATGTGGACACCAAGGTCGGTCAGGTGGCTGCCGCCATCAAGGAGGCCTGCGCCCGCCTGAACATCGAGATGCCTGAGATCCATATGGAGCCCGGCCGCAGCATCGTGGCCGCTGCCGGTATGACCCTGTATACCTGCGGCACCGTGAAGAAGATCCCCGGCTACAAGAACTACGTTTCCATCGACGGCGGTATGCCCGATAACCCCCGTTTCGCTCTGTACGGTTCTTCCTACACCTGCCTGGTGGCCAACAAGATGAACGAGGAGTGCGATTTCGTGGCTTCCATCGTGGGCCGCTGCTGCGAGAGCGGCGACATCATTCAGGAAGGCGTCAGCGTTCCTTCCAGCGTGGGCCGTGGTGACATCGTCGCCGTCTGCACCACCGGCGCCTACAACTATTCCATGGCTTCCAACTACAACCGTCTGCCCCGCGCCCCCATTGTTATGCTGCGCGGCGGCAACGAGAGCTATGTGGCCGTGCGTCGCGAGTCCTTCGCCGACCTGTGCGCCAACGATCTGTAAGCAACCCATAACGACAAAAAGCGAGAGATATGGTCATATCTCTCGCTTTTTACAAAATAGGAGGATTTGTTATGCCTTTTGGTATTAAAAAACTGGAGCTGGTAAAGCCCACTGCCATTGAATATATGCCCACCGTGTCCCGGGAGCTGGGCATCGAACTGTACGTCAAGCGTGACGACCTGACCAGCTGGGGCGCCGGCGGCAACAAGCTGCGCAAGCTGGAATATCTGGTGGCCGATGCGCTGGCACAGGGTGCCACCATGCTGGTGACCGAGGGCGGCGCTCAGACCAACCACGGCCGCCTGACCGCTGCGGTGGCCGCCAAATACGGCCTGAAGTGCGCCATTGTGATGATCGATGAGTATCCCGGCGAAGTGTCCGCCAACATTCTGCTGGACCGCATCATGGGCTGCGACCTGATCCTGAAGGCCGACGACGGCACCGATGAGCACGACCAGTTTGCCAAGCTCTGCGCTCAGGTCATCGCCGAGTACGAGGCCAAGGGCGAGAAGGTGTATTACATTCCCATGGGCGGCAGCAATGCGCTGGGCGCTCTGGGTTACTACGACTGCGCCATGGAGCTGACGGCGCAGGCGGAAGAGATGGGCCTGGGTGATGCCCGGGTCATCGACGCCGTGGGCTCCATGGGTACCTACATGGGCCTGTACTGCGGCCTGAAGAACGAGGGCTCTCCCCTGCGTCTGACCGGCATTGCCATTTCTCCCTTCGGCGAGTACAAGGAAAAGCGCATCGTGGAGTATTTCCGGGAAATGAAGGAGAACTACGGCCTGGAGATCGACGCCGTGCGTGCCGACTTCGATATTGTCAAGGACTACACCCGGGGCGCTTACAACAACGTCTGCAAGGAAGTCCGGGATGCTATCTGCTACATGGCACAGAAGGAAGCGGTCATGCTGGATCCCTGCTACACCGGTAAGGCCTTTGCCGGCCTGATGGAAATGGTGAAGTCCGGCGCCATCGCTCAGGGCGAGAAGGTGATCTTCCTGCACACCGGCGGCTTCCCCGGTCTGTACACGCCCCACCACCGCAAGGCCTTTGAGGCTGACCTGGAAGAGGGCATCCGCATCATCAAGTAAAAACTTCGGTATTACCTTTCCTCAAAAAGAGCAGAGCGGCATCCTGGGGGATGCCGCTCTGCTCTTTTGTAACGGATCACTTCTTCTTGGCTGCCGCTTCACGCTCACGGCAGATGGCTTCCCAGCTGGGGAGGCCCTTGAGGATCTCGGCCATGTCGGCCAGCGCCTCGGGGATGTTGATGTTCTGGGGGCAGATGGACATGCAGGCGCCGCAGCCGATGCAGGCGTCGGGCCGCTTCTCGGGGGGCAGAGCCTCCACACGCATGCCCAGCAGGAAGGTGGGGGTCACCTTCAGGTCATTGTAGATGGCCAGCAGGGCGGGAATATCCAGGCCCATGGGGCAGCCGTCGCAGCAGTAGCGGCAGGCGGTGCAGGGCACGGCGTTCTTCAGCTGCTCGGCGATGTCCATGAGGAGGGCGTTTTCCTCGGCGTTGAGGGGCTTGGGCGCTTCGAAGGTCTTGACGTTGTCCATCATCTGCTCCATGTTGGACATGCCGCTGAGGACCATGGTGACGCCCTCGATACCCTGCAGCCAGCGGAAGCACCAGGCGGGGATGGACTCATCGGGACGCAGGGCCTTGAGCTGGGCCTCGACGGCCTCGCTCTGGGTGGCCAGCTTGCCGCCCCGGACAGGCTCCATGACCCAGACGGGGATGTTCCACTTGGCCAGCAGCTCGCACTTGGCCTTGGCGTCCTGCAGCGTCCAGTCCAGATAGTTCAGCTGGATCTGGCAGAACTCCATGTGCTGGCCGCAGTAGTTCAGGAAGGTTTCCATCATGGCCACGCTGCCGTGGGTGGAGAAGCCCAGATGCTTGATGCGGCCCAGACGCTTCTGCTCCAGGAAATAGTCCAGGATGCCCCACTGGGGATCCATGTAGGTCTCGATGGACTTTTCGTAGACGTTGTGCAGCAGGTAGAAATCGAAATACTCCACGCCGCACTTTTCCAGCTGCTCTTCAAAGGTGGCGGCAGGATCGTAGCTGCTGGCGATCTGATGACCGGGATACTTGTCGGCCAGATAGAAGCTCTCACGGGGATAGTTTTTCAGCACACGGCCGATGACACGCTCGGAGTTGCCCTGATGGTAGGGATGGGCGGTGTCAAAGTAGTTGACGCCATGCTCCATGGCATAGGCGGTCATCTCCGCCACCTGCTGCTCGTCGATGGTGACGCCGTCGGCAAGCAGGGGCAGGCGCATGGTGCCAAAGCCCAGCATGGACAGCTGCTTATCCTGAAACTGTTTGTAGATCATGGGAAGGACCTCCTGACATGATGATTTCTGAGAAAAGAATACCATAGAACGAGGTGTTTGTATAGCACATTTTATCGGGAAATGGGGAAAAGCGGCGCGAATCGCCGCCTTTTCCCAAAGAAGGAGTATGAAAAATAAGAGGATGTCAGATTACCAGGCGCCGCAGTAGGAAATGGTGACGGCGGCGTTGGCCGCGCCGTCGGCCATGCAGGACACGGTGTCCTTGCCCTGCAGCCAGGAGGTGAGGAAACCGGCGATAAAGCTGTCACCGGCGCCCATGGTGTCGCCCACCTCGCACTTGACGATGCCGTAGGCGTAGAACTCTCTGCCGTCGTAGGCGAGGCTTCCCTTGGTGCCGCGGGTGGCCACCACCAGTTCCGGGCCCATGGCGGCAACACGCAAAATCTTATTGCGCAGTTCCTCCTCGGTGGAAGTGTCGTCGGCGAAGAAGGCAATGTTGGTGTGGGGCAGAGCAATGAGTGCGGCCTCGTCAAAGGGACGCTCGGCGCAGTCGAAGGCTACAGGGATGTTGCGCGCACGCACCTTGTGCAGGTGGCTCTCTGCGTGGCCCCACAGGCCGGAGACCACCAAATCGTGTTGGCACAGGAAGTCAATGTCTTCGTCGCGGAGGCTGAAATCGGCCATAACGCCCTCGTCATAGTCGCCGAAGACCCGCTCGCCGTCAATGCGGTTGACGTGGGTCAGAGCGGTGGTGCCCTCCAGCACCTGCACGTGGCTGACGTCTACGCCCTTGCTGCGCAGTGCATCCAGCATCAGCCGGCCGTGATCGTCGGTGCCCACGGCACCCAGATAGGAGGATTCGCCGCCCAGACGACGCACATAGACGGCGACGTTCACCGGATTGCCTCCGGGGAAAGCTTCGTTGGTGTTGTCATAGAAGTCGACGCAGTTGTCGCCGACGCAAGCAATCTTGATCATAGCAGCTCCTTTGCCCGCTTCAACGCAAGACCTGCGTAGTAAGTCGGGTCGCTCATATAGTTGGTGACCAGTTCCAGTGTGGCCATGCCGTCGTAACCGGCGGCGCGGATATCCTGTACCATCTGCCGCAGGGGCATGACGCCGTCACCGGGGATCAGGTGGCTTTCGCTGACACCGTCGCCATCGATCAGGTGGAGGTGCGCCATTTTTTCGCCCAGTTTGCGGACGTAGTCCGCTGCGTCCTCGCCCTGCACATAGGGTACCACTACGTCGCACATGCCGTAAAGAGCGGGAGAATTTACTTCCCGGATGGCGGTGGCCAGCTCGTCGCAGCGGGTGCAGGTGTTGGACTCGTAGGGGGTCAGGGTCTCCAGTAGAATCTTCTGCCCCTCCTGCTCGGCGGCGGCGGACAGGCGACGCAGAGAGCGGAGCATCCGCTCCCAACGGACATCGGCGCCGGCGCTGCCGCCGTGACCGACGGAGAAGAGGGTGTACTCCGCACCGATCAGGCGTGCAGCGCGCAGGGCGTCGGTGAGATAGGCCATGCAGCTCTCCCACTGAAGGGGGGAGCCCAGCATGTAGTTGTAGGGATAGGCATTGTGCTCAGGGGTGTAGACCCGCACGGGCATATGATAACGCTGTGTCAGGCGACGGATCTCCTTGGCCTCGCCGGAGAGAAGATCCGGAGCGAAGGCGTGCGGCCGACCGCCCCACAGTTCGATGTAGTCGTATCCAAAGTCCGCGGCGTCGCGGAATGCGGTTTCCAGCGGCAGATATTGATAGCCGCAGGTGAAGAGACCGAATTGCATAGGCTGTCTCCTTTGGGAAAGAGGGGGCAGGCAGTGCCTGCCCCCTCGGTTGGATGGGATCAATAATCCATCTTGCGGTAGTAGCGACGGATCTGCATGTCGTGGCCGCTGATGGCCTCCACATGGGCGTCGATACGGTTGGTCACCGCATGCATCACCAGATGGCTGACGCTGCCGCGGTTCTCGGGGCTGATGCCGGGCAGATCGTAGTCCTTGGTGTCGATGATGGTGTGGTTCTTATTCACCTTGGGCAGGAAGCGGGCCACACGCTCACCCAGAGCGCGCTGAGAATCCTCGCCGACAAACACGGTGACGGGGGTCAGCAGGTCGATGATCTCCAGCATGCCGTGGAAGAACTCGGCGGAGTGGATGGACTTGGTGCGGATCCAGTGCATCTCCTCCCAGTAGCACATAGCGTAGGAGTAGGTAGCGCCGTACAGGGCACCGGCACCCACGAAGTAGTGCAGCTCGTCGTTCATGTGAGCCAGAGCGTACTGGCGGCCGAACTCGTCAGCGGACTTCTCGGCAGCCACCAGAGCCTCGGGCAGATACTGATCCATCTCGGCGTAGTAGGCCTCGTAGCCGTCGAACTCGCCGGCGTTGAACATGAAGCGGTCAGCGGTCATGAAGAACTTCAGTTGCTCGTTGCCCATGTAGCTGATGCAGTAGTCCACCATGGAAGCCAGAGCGGCGTCTTCCTTGTCGATAAAGCCCAGCACCTTGGCGCCGGCAGCCTGTACCAGCTTCACAGCATCCACGATTTCAGAGGTGGTGCCGGTGACAGAGGAGATGATGACCACGGTGCCCTCGCCCACGCGCTTATCGCCGGTGACGCAGTACTCGGCGGCGTTGAGGACGTAGAAATCCAGAGCGGACTTCTCGCGCATATGGCACTCGGCCTGCAGGCAGCTGGCCCAGGTACCGCCGATACCCAGCCAGCAGATGTTGCGATAACCATCCTGGCAGAACTTGTCCACGATGGGTTCGATCTGGGCGCGCAGGGCCAGTGCGCCGCGCACGCTGTCGATCTGCTTTTGTTCGTTAAACTTAACCAAAGTAGTCACTCCGTTTCTTAATTAACCAACCTTCAGCATCTGATAGTACTTGTCGTAGATGGCCAGAGCGTCACCCACGTCCTCCTGGAAGAACACGTTGGTCTTGTAATCGAAGTCGAAAGCGGGGTCGTTCTTGTAGTTGTCATTGGCAACAGCGATGGCGGCATCGTTGGGGCAGGAGTAGGGGAACTCCACCAGGTTGTCAGCCATGACCTGGGGCTCGCAGATGTAGTCCAGGAACTTGTGGGCCAGATCGGCGTGCTTGGCATCCTTGGGGATGGTGAACAGGTCGAAGCCCAGCTGGACAGCGTCCTTGGTGAAGGGGGCGATGGTCAGGGTGTTCTTGTCGCCCAGCTCGCTCATAGCCCAGGAGGCATTGCCGTCATAGGTCAGCATGCAGGAGATGGTGCCGTTGACCATGTTCTGCTCGGTGGAACCGTAAGCAACAACGTTCTCGTTGAACTTGACCAGCCAGTCATAGGCGGCAGCGATCTCGGTCTCGTTGGTGGAGTTGGGGTCATAGCCCAGAGCGATCAGGGCGATGGGGAACAGGTTGCGGGCGCCGTCAACGGTACCGATCTGGCCCTTCATGGCGGGGTCGATCAGGTCGTTGTAGCAGGTGATCTCGATGGGGCAGCGCTCGGTGTCGTACACCACATAGATGTAGTTCATCAGGTAGGGCACGCAGTAATCCTTATTGTCGCCGTTCCAGTAAGCCTCGTTGATGTTGGCAACAGCGTTGGGGAGCTTGGCATGATCCAGCTTCTCCAGATAGCCGCCGGCGATCAGGGACTCCATGTAGGCGTCGCAGGTCATGATCAGGTCGTACTCGCTGCCGGCACCAGCGGTCAGCTTGGTGATGGAGTCAGCGTTGTCGGACATGTAGCTCAGGTTGACGGTGCAGCCGTTGGCCTGCTCGAAGTTGCTGATCAGATCCTCGGAGATGTAGTCACCCCACATGAAGATGTTCAGCTCGGTGCTGGCGGCATCGTCGCCGTTGTCGCCGCTCTTGTCGCCGCAGGCGACCAGGCTCAGAGCCATGACCAGAGCCAGAATCAGAGCAAGTGCTTTTTTCATTGTTGTTTCCTCCAGTAATAGATTTTTGTTTTTATCTCATCCGCTTTCGCTTACATTTTGGAGCGGGCGGCTGAAATTGCGCTTTCGGCCTCAGCGATCAGCTTGGCCTCTTTCTTTTTGCGGTGGCGGGTAAAGCCGTTGGATACCAGCATGCCGACCACCATGAACACCACGATCAAAGAAGTCAGGGCGTTGACGTCGGGCGTCACGCCGGTACGGTTCATGGACAGGATCAGCACCGGCAGGGTGGACTGGCTGGCGCCGGCCAGCATATTGCTCATCACCACGTCGTCGAAGGACAGGGTGAAGGACAGGAAAGCCGAGGACATGATGCCGGGCATGATGCTGGGCACGGTGACGCGCCAGAAGGTCTGGACGCGGTTGGCACCCAGGTCCATGGAGGCCTCCTGCAGCGTCTCGTTGTCACCGGAGATACGACCCTTGATGGTGACGACGGCGTAGGGGATGCAGAAGGTGCAGTGGCCGATGAGAATGGTACCCATGCCCAGCTTGACGCCGATGGTCATGAAGATGATCAGCATGGCCACGGCCAGCACGATCTCGGGCACGATGATGGGCACGTAGATCATGGTGTCGATAAACTTCTTACCGACGAACTTGAACTTCTTCAGGCCGATGCCGCCCAGCACGCCCACCACCACGCTGATGATGGTGGCGAGGATGGCGATGACGAGAGAGTAGGCCAGAGATTCCCAAAGGTCGTGGTTGCCGAACTCGAAGAGCTCGCCGTACCAGCGGGTGGTGAAGCCCTTCCAGAAGAAGTTACGGTCGGCGTCATTGAAGGAGAAGATCATCATGACGGCCACGGGGATGTAGAAGATGGAATAGATCAGAACGGCGTAGATGTCGCCCAGTGCCTTGGTAAAACCGCGGCGTGCGGCACGTTTTTTGGAAGCGGTTTGATTCATTACAGCACCTCCAAATCGTCGATCTTGGCAAAGCGGGTGTACAGGAAGATCAGCAGGGCGGTGATCACCAGCAGCAGTACGCTGAGGGCGGCGCCCAGAGGCCAGTTACGGATAGCGCCGAACTGGTTCTTGATGATGTTACCGATGTACAGCACCTTGCCGCCGCCCAGCATATCGGTGACCGTATAGGTACCCAGGGCGGGGATGAAGGTCAGGATAATGGCGGAGAAAATGCCGGGGAAGGTCAGGGGCAGCGTCACCTTCAGGAAGGTGGTGCGGGGCGTAGCGCCCAGGTCGGCAGAGGCCTCCAACAGAGACTTCTGCAGCTTCTCGATGGACGAGTACATGGGCAGCACGGCGAAAGGCAGGAAGTTGGTGATGAGGCCCAGCAGCACCAGTCCCGGTGTGTAGATAAAGGTGATGGGTGCCTCGGTCAGACCGATGGCCTGCAGGAAGTTGTTCACCGGACCGTTGGTCTGGAACAGCAGCATCCACGCATTCAGGCGCATCAGGGAGTTGGTCCAGAAGGGGATCATCAGCAGGGTGATCAGCTTGGAGGCCACCTCCGGCGGCTTGCGGGCGATGTAATAGGCAAAGGGATAGCCCAGCAGCAGGCAGGCACCGGTGGTGATGAGGGCTACCTCAAGGCTCTTGAGGATGACCTTGAAGTAGGTGGCGTCCATCAGCGTGGCGTAGCTCTCGGTGGTGGGAGTATACTCCACGCCGCCGAAGGTACCGCGGGACATAAAGCTGATGTAGATGATGAACAGCATGGGGATGGTCACAAACAGGATCATCCAGATGGACACGGGGCCGGCCTGAGCCAGCATGGGCATCCGGTTGTGGCGCTTTTTCTTCAGCGCCGGTGCGTTGGCAGTCATTCTGCCACCTCCTCCGCGGCCTTTTCCACATGGATGGCAACGGACTTGGCGGGATCCCACCAGACATAGACGGCCTCACCCTCGCTGAGGGAGCTGTCCATCTCGAAGCGGGAGAGCTTGATCTCCTGACCGCCCACCAGATCGATGCTGGTGCGTACCACGGAGCCGGCATAGATGAAGTCCTTGATACGGGCGGGCATATCGAAGCCGGCCACGGGGGTCTTGGACACCTCCAGGAACTCGGGGCGGATAGACAAGCAGATGGGATCGCCTGCGGCAAAGCCCTCGCCTACGGTGGTGACGGTGCCGCCGGCGGTCTTTACGACGATGGTCTGGCCGTCCACGCTCTCAACAGTGCCGTCGATGACGTTGGACTCGCCGATGAAGTCGGCGACAAACTTGGTGCGGGGACGCTCGTAGACTTCCACGGGAGAACCCAGCTGGTCGATGACGCCGTTGCGCATAACGGCGATACGGTCGGACATGGTCATGGCTTCTTCCTGATCGTGGGTGACGTACACGAAGGTGATGCCCAGCTTCTTCTGCAGGCGCTTCAGCTCCACCTGCATCTGCTTGCGCAGCTTCAGGTCCAGTGCGCCCAGAGGCTCATCCAGCAGCAGGACGCGGGGGTTGTTGATCAGGGCGCGGGCGATGGCCACGCGCTGCTTCTGACCGCCGGACAGTGCGTCGGGCTTACGCTTTTCGTAGCCGTCCATCTGGACCAGAGCCAGCATCTCCATTACCTTCTCGCGGATCTCCTCTTTGGGCATCTTGCGGATGGTGGGGCCGTAGGCTACGTTGTCGAAAACGGTCATGTGGGGGAAGAGGGAATAGTTCTGGAATACGGTGTTAACATCGCGCTGGAAAGGCTCTTTGTCCTCCACGCGCTCACCCTGCACCAGAATGCTGCCGCTGGAAGCATCCTCGAAGCCGGCAATCATGCGCAGTGTGGTGGTCTTGCCGCAGCCGGAGGGGCCCAGCAGCGTCAGGAATTCGCCTTCCTGAATTTCGAGGTTCATGTCTTTAACGACGTGGTTGTTTCCGTACCATTTCTCCACGTGCTGGAGAGAGACGATGGAATTTGGCAATTGGCTCACCCTTTCAATTGTTTGCACGGGGTCTTTTGCCCCGCAGGCATAGTTATCCCTTGTCTTTGATGCCTTTTCGCAGATGAGTATATTATAAAATTATACCAATTACAACCAGCGATCCGCAATTTCTACGAATATTATAAACGAAAACGATACCGGACTGGCGAAAAGCACAAAAATAAAGGAAAAAAATACCACCCGCCGGCTTTTGGCGGGTGGTATTTACAACAAAATCGCATTAAAGTTATACCAATTATTGATTTGTATAATGAACGGAGAACTTCGCCTTGTCGTTGCGCACGTAATTTCGTGAGAATTCAATGACTTTACCGTCAGCGTCGTGGGTAACGCAGGAGAACTCCAGAACCGCCTGTTCTTCCGACAGACCAATGAGCTTGGCGGTAGCCACATCCAGACAGGCGATGCGCAGTGTCTGGTAACCTACGCTGGGGCGGATTCCGGCCCAGTCATAGGCGTCAAAGATAGAGAAGAGGTTGATATCGATCTCATCCAGATTGGGAAGTACGGACATGGGAATGTAGATATCCTCCAGACCCACCGGTTCGCCGTCGGCATAATCTACCCGGCGGATGAACCAGATGTGATCGGTGGGATCGATTTGCAGAATTCGGGCATAGTAGGGGCCGGCCTGCCGGGCGGCCTTGATCAGAACGCGGGTGGAGGGCGTGCGGGCTCGCTGCCGCATAGTCTGGCGATAGCCGCCCAGTGTTTCCAAATCCCGTTCCAGCTTGGGGCCGGTGACAAAAACACCCTTGCCCTGTACGCTCTTTAAAAGGCCCTCGTATTCCAGCGCTGCCACGGCGCTGCGAACCGACAGACGGTTGATGCCATACATCTCCGCCAGCTGGTTTTCCGAGGGGATGGCGGTGCCGGGAGGATATTCGCCCTCCTCAATTTTGCTGCGGATCACTTCACGCAGTTGGATGTACAGGGGGGATTTATATGTAATTTCGCTCATTCGATCTCTCCTTCCGTCCATCGCAATACGCTGGCCATTTCCACAACATCGGCCCGCCCCACAGTGCGGCAGTACTCCACGGTTGTGCCGTCGGGGGTGTCGGTGCGGCTGACGATCCAGAACACCGGTGTACCGGGTTCAATACCCAGATGGGCGGCCTCCTCCTCCGTGGCGGAGGTGATACTGGTGGTCTCTTCGCCGTGATCCAGTGCCAGACCGTAAACGTCCTCCAATACGGCAAAGAGGGAACCGCGTACCAGATCGTGTTCCTCCAGTCCGGGCGCCAGTTCCACAGGGATATAGGAGGTCTCAATCAGCACCGGCGTTTCGTTGAGCATACGCAGGCGGGAGATGCGGTACAGCTTCTCGCCGAGGCAGCGGCGGAACCGGCGGGACAGGTGCTTGTCGCACTCCGTCACCGAGAAAGACAGCAGTCGTGTCTCTGCACGGAAGCCGCAGTCGGCAGCATATTCGGTGAAGCCCTGCAGATCCTGCAGCGTCCGGCGGAACCGGGGTGCCACACGGGTGCCGCTGCCTTGTACGGCGTACAGCTGCCCGGAGGCGATCATACCGGCGATGGCGCTGCGCAGCGTGCAGCGATTAAATCCCCACATGGCGCACATCTCCCGCTCGGCGGGGAGGCGGTCGTGAGGCTTGAGATCGTGTTCCAGTATGTAGGCTTTAATGTGTTCCTGTGCCAGCTCCCGGGGGCGGGGCGTATAGAGCTTCATAGCAGACCATCTCCTGAATTGGTATAAAAACATTATAGCCTTATTGGGGGCGGAATGCAAGGGGGACCGCTGTATTGGTACTTTCATAAGAAAAGAACAGGGGCCGAAGGCATGCGCCTTCGGCTCCTGTGTGTGGGATTGGGATTATTTCTTTTCGCGGCGGACAAAACGGATCTTGCAGACATCATCGCCCCGGGCGATGGTGGCGGGCAGGTCCAGCTCACAGCCGAAGCTTTCGGCGATGCCCCGGTCACCGCACATGGCGTGATCGCACAGCAGTTGGATCTCCTCGTCGCTGCAGCCCTGCTTCTGCCATGCCTTTACCAGCGGGCAGTAGTGGAAGTCGATGTCCAGATGGTCATCGTCACAGCGCTGCACGTCCATCTCGAAGACCCACTGGGCGGGCTTGGTGAAAAGCGTTTTTTTCAGGCCCTTCAGGGAATCGCCGCCGCCGGCCTTGGTGCGAAGATTGCCGCCCTGATACAATCCGCAGCGGCGGATGGCCGCAGGAGCATAGTCCTGGGGTGCCAGGCCTTTTTTGGCGGCCTCGTCGCACAGCAGGTACATCCACAGGGCCCGGTGCTCCAGCTGCTCACGAATGGCCACAATGAGGGGATTGCGGATTTTGGCTTCGTTTTTGATGTTGCTCATGAAAATCACGCTCCTTTGGACCCAGTATAACACAACCTTTGGTATAAACCAAGAACAATCCGCTGTGCTGCACCATTTTTCGGCAGTTCACGAATTGCCTTTTGGTGTAGACTATGGTAAACTACATATATACTCGGGGGAAGTACCCATTTTTGAAAGAGAGCCATTATGATCGTATCCTGGGAAATCACCATCCCTGCCCTCAGCGGCGACGAGCCCCGCCGGGCTTATGTGTATCTGCCGGAGGACTGGGAGGAAGAAGGGCGCCGCTATCCGGTGCTGTATATGTTTGACGGACAAAATGTGTTTTTCGATGAGGACGCTACCTACGGCAAGAGCTGGGGTATGGCAGACTTTGCCGAATATAACGACCTGCCCATGATCGTGGCAGCGGTGGAAAGCCACCGGGGCGCCAACGGTGAGCGGCTCAGCGAGTACTCCCCCTTTACGGTGCGGGAGCCGGGACTGGGCGGCTATGTGGTGGGCCGGGGCCGGACCACCATGGAGTGGCTGGTGAATGAGTTCAAGCCTCTGATCGACGCCGAGTTCCCCACGCTGCCCGACCGGGAACACACCCTGATCGCCGGCAGCTCCATGGGGGGACTGATGAGCCTGTATGCCGTGACGGAATACAACCATGTATTTTCCCGGGCGGCCTGCCTGTCCCCCTCCGTCTGGTTCGCCACCGACCGGCTGGACCGGCTGCTGCGGACGGCGGAGCTGGACGAGAACACCGTGATCTACATGGATTACGGCTCCAACGAGATGAAACTCCATCCCCATATGAAAAAACAGTTCGCCCGGGTCACCCAGCGTCTGCTGGAGCGGGATGTCCACCTGATCTCCCGCATCGTACCCCAAGGCGACCACTGCGAGGCATGCTGGGAAAAGCAGATCCCCCTCTTTATGGAGCTGCTGCTCTACGGCATGGAGGAAGAATAGAAAGGAGAGAACCATGGAAACACGCTACATGAAGGAATACAGCCCCTTTTTGGGGCGGGACATGGAGTGCAAGGTCTACGGCTATACCGGACGGCCGGTGCTGTTTATCCCCTGCCAGGACGGCCGCTACTATGACTTTGAGAATTTCCACATGGACGACGTCTTTGCCCCCTGGATCGACAGCGGTCAGGTGATGGTGTTTGCCATCGACACGCTGGATAAGGAGACCTGGTCCGGCAAGGCGGAAGCCTACAGCCGCATCCGCCGCCATGAGCAGTGGATGTGCTACATTGTCAACGAAGTGGTTCCTCTGATCCGGGAGATCTCCGGCCGCAGCGACATCGTCGCCTTCGGCTGCAGCCTGGGCGCCACCCATGCGGTGAACCTGTTCTTCCGCTTCCCTGACGAGTTCACCGGTCTGCTGGCGCTCAGCGGCATCTACACCGCCGACTATGACTTTGGCGGCTACATGGACGAGGTGGTGTACCGCAATTCCCCCGTCCACTATCTGAGCAACATGGATCCCGGTCATCCCTACATTAAAAAGTACAACCGCAATCAGGGCATCATCTGCGTCGGCCAGGGCGCCTGGGAAGAAGTCAGCACCACCCGGATCCTGGACAATCTCTTCCGGGAGAAGGGTATTGATGTGTGGGTGGACTACTGGGGCTACGATGTCAACCACGATTGGCCCTGGTGGTACAAGCAGGCAGCCTATTTCCTGCCCAAGCTGCTGGAAGAGTGACCGTATGATGCAATCGATACATAAAAGGAGAGAGTTTTTGTGAAAAACGTTATTTTTATTTCCCCCAATTTCCCTACGAATTACTGGCAGTTCTGCCGTGAGCTGCGCAACAACGGCCTGAACGTGCTGGGTGTGGGCGATCAGCCCTATGACGATCTGCTGCCGGAGCTGCGGGCCAGCCTGACCGAGTATTACAAGGTCAGTTCCCTGGAGAACTATGACGAGGTCTACCGTGCTGTGGCCTTCTTCATCCACAAGTACGGCCGCATCGACTGGCTGGAGAGCAACAACGAGTACTGGCTGGAAAAGGACGCGGCCCTGCGTACCGATTTCCACATCACCAGCGGCTTCCAGACGGAGGACATGCCCCGCATCAAGTACAAGTCCAAGATGAAAAAGTTCTACCGGGCGGCCGGTATCGCCACTGCCCGGTATCATCTGGTGACCGACGACATCAAGAAGTGCCGTGCCTTTATCAAGAAGGTGGGCTATCCCGTGGTGGTCAAGCCCGACAACGGCGTGGGCGCTGCCGCCACCTATAAGCTGAAGAGCGATGAGGATCTGGTGGCTTTCATGGCATCCCGCCCTGCCGAGGTTCCCTACATCATGGAGGAGTTCGTCAACGCCGAGGTCAACTCCTATGACGCCATCATCGATTCCGAGGGCAATCCCATCTTCGAGACCGGCAATGTGACCCCCATGTCCGTGATGGACATCGTCAACAACAACGACAACTCCATTTACTACATCGTCAAGGACCTGCCGGAGGACACCCGTGCTGCCGGCCGGGCTACGGTGAAGAGCTTTGGCGTCAAGAGCCGCTTTGTTCACTTTGAGTTTTTCCGCCTCAATGAAGACCACGAGGGGCTGGGCAAGAAGGGTCAGATCATGGCGTTGGAGGTCAATATGCGTCCCTGCGGCGGCTTTACCCCCGACATGATCAACTTTGCCTACAGCACCAACGTCTATAAGATCTGGGCCGATATGATCGCCTTCGATCGCAGTGAGAAGGAAGTGGGCGAGCACCAGTTCTGCGCCTTCGCCGGCCGCCGGGATGGAAAGAACTTTGTGCTGGACCACGAGGCCCTGATGGCCAAGTACGCTGCCAACATGCGCATGGCCCAGCGCATGCCCGATGCCCTCAGCGGCGCCATGGGCAACCAGATGTATGTGGCCACCTTCCCTACCCGGGAGGAGATGGATGCGTTCTATGTGGACGCCGTGGCCTGCAACTGACGCACAAAAAAGCCGGGCGCATGAGACCATGCGTCCGGCTTTCGCTTTTTAAGAGAAAGGAGCATTCCTGTGACTCTCTATCAGCGCTATGCCCGACTGCCCATCCGCTTTGCGGCGCTGGGTCTGGAGCGGGGCAGCGAAAAAAGCAGCTATTTCTGCACGCCCCGGGGCGCTCGTGTCATCGGCTGGGCCGGGGTGGAGGGCATCCACTTCTGCTTTGTGCCGGGATATGGCGACGCTGTTTTCGCCGTGAACCCCATGGCGGCGGGGGAGCATGTGCAGGCAGTAAGCCGCAGCTTCCCTGACTTTCTGCGCCTTGTGCTCTCCTGCGGCGGCAGCGCTGCCATCGAGCAGGCCCGGTACTGGACCCGGGAGCAGTTTGATGCCTTCGTGGCAGCGGACAAGACGGAGGATCCGGTCCGGCAGGATGCGCTGCGGGCCATCGCCGGTTTGGGTGTGGAGCCCATGGCTGATCCCTACGGCTATCTGGCGGCGGTGCGGCAGGAGATGGACTGCACAGCGCTGCAGCCCCAGGAAGAATTGACAGCTGCAGAGAACGGTCCGTTTCCGGTGGTGTGGAACAGCTCCATCCACGGCCGACCCCGCCGCCGCAGGCCCGCCAGAGAAGTGGCGGTGAATGCCGCCTTTTCCTGGGGCGAAGAGGAATGGCGTGTGCCGTGCCTCTACGTCTGCGCCGAGGGCATCGTGGTGGATTACTGCGTGGGTGTGGAGCCGGCAAAGGTGAAGGAATTTCTGCGCTGTTACGCGGCTCTCTGTGGCGGTCTTGACGTGGAGCCTACAGAGGAACAGCGAGACGAGTTGGAGCGGCACAATCCTCTGCATATTGCATTTCGCAGCGTGCTGACGGTGGACGGCAAAGAACTGCCCGTCAAAGGCGGCAGCAGTACCTTCTGGGTGCCGGAGAGCTGCGGCGAAGAGCTTACTTCCGAAAATCGGCGGACCCGGGCCATTCTGGACCGGTACGGGCTGGAGGAAGACAAGGCGTGGGTCTTCTGGCGCAGCAGCTATCCGTGGAAAATGCGGCGCGGCTACGCTGTAAAGAGCGTGTCGCTGCGGCTGGTGCGTGACAAGGTGAATGTGACCGTGGGCCATTTCACAGACCCGAAGCCGGGAACAGAAGTGCGCTTCACGCACCCTGTCTCCGGTGAGCAGCATACGCTGCGGGTGTTGGAGGTGGAGGCGCAGACACTGCCTGAAAACCGGTTCTCCCACGATCCGGAGACGGTATATCCCGACTGCTTCACCGCACTGACGGCTGTGGCAGAGCCGCCGCTGGAAGGAATAACGATCCGGGACTGTGCCGAAAACGATCCGCCCCGCGGCAGCAGCAACTGTGCCATGGGCGTGGCGATTTTTGGCAAAAAAGGAGCAGAGGGGCGGCAAGTCATTGCTGCCGCTTCGTCGATGCATTTTGCGCCGCCTGAGAGCGTGACATGGCGCATTGCGGTGTCGGTCAAGCCCATGGATGACAGGGAAACGGTGCTGCTGTGACAGAGCGGCAGACAGGAGAATCTGCATGAGATACTATGTGACAGCCGATGTACACGGCTATTTTACCGAACTGAAAACAGCGCTGACGGAAAAGGGCTACTTTGAAGATACCGAGCCCCATAAACTGATCGTCTGCGGTGATCTGTATGACAGAGGGTCGGAGGCCCGGCAGCTGCAGGCCTTCATCCTTGATCTGCTGGAGAAGGATGAGGTGATCCTCATTCGGGGAAACCACGAGGATCTGACCATGCAGCTTTTACATGGCTGGCACCGGGGCAGCTATTTCCAGCTCCACCACCACACCAACCGCACCATCGACACGGTGCTTCAGCTGACGGGGGTGGATCCCAACTGGCTGTATACCAATCCTGACCAGATCGGGCGGGAGCTTCTGCATGATCCCTATATCCAGACCATCATTCCCGCTATGGTGGATTATTACGAGACCGACCATTATATTTTCACCCATGGCTGGATCCCCTGTGTGCCGGCGGAGGAAGGACCGAAAGACTATGTAGGCGTGGCGGACTGGCGCAATGCCGATGGAGGGATGTGGGACAAGGCACGGTGGATCAACGGCATGGAAGCCGCCCACAGCGGCGTGGTGGAACCGGGAAAGACCATCGTGTGCGGACACTGGCACTGCTCCTTCGGTCATGCCCGGTACGAGCATGATGGCGGCGAGTTTGAGAACGATCCCAATTTTACGCCGTATTACGGCGAGGGAATCATTGCGCTGGATGCCTGCACGCCTCGTTCCGGCAAGGTCAACTGCATTGTCATCGAGGACTGAGCAGGAAAGCTTCCGGAAAAACAAAAAAGCGGATATGGAAAGAAAGAGGTCTGGATCGTACTGTCCGTACAATCCAGACCTCTTCATGATCCTGTTACTGCTTGTGCGCCTGTGTTCCTTTTGGCGGTTATCCGGGTAGAATTCCAACGCTTCCTGCGATATAAAAAGAAGAACCTGATTTGACTTTGTATCAAATCAGGTTCTGTTTCTGGCACGTCGCACCGAAAAAGATATCACCGTTGAAACTGACTAACAATTCCTCACAATGTAAGAATCAACTTCACTGTCAAATTTTAGCCGCGATTTTCCAGCTCGAGCGTCGTGAAGCACAAAAGAAATGCAAGACTATAGTGTTATTTCTCTTTATACGATTCCCATT
>JAFQFC010000028.1 GCA_017415775.1 Oscillospiraceae bacterium | reverse complement strand
GTCTGATCAACTCTTTGGCTGATGATATTGCCCATAACCCCCTGTGCAAGGATAAGCTGCAGGTGGTGTTCCTGGAGAACTACCGCGTGTCTCTTGCCGAGCAGCTGATGCCCGCCAGCGAGGTCTCTCAGCAGATCTCCACTGCAGGTAAGGAGGCCAGCGGTACCGGTAACATGAAGTTCATGATGAACGGTGCGCTGACTGTGGGGACTCTGGACGGTGCCAACGTGGAGATGCACGAGATGCTGGGCGACGAGAATATCTTCCTCTTCGGCCTGACTGCCGACGAGGTGGCCCGTCTGGTGCCCACCTATGATCCCATGCTGTTCTACAACCGTGATCCCATGCTGCGCCGTGTGCTGGAGCAGGTGAAGAAGGGCTTCCGTGACGGCAAGACCTACGAGGATCTGTACCAGCGCCTGCTGTACGGCGCCAGCTGCCCTGCCGACCAGTACCTGCTGCTGGCCGACTTCGGCTCCTACTGCGACGCCGAGCAGCGCATGACGGCCACCTACCGTGACCGCACCAAGTGGAACCGCATGAGCCTCATCAACGTGGCCCGCAGCGGCATCTTCGCCGCCGACCGTTCCATCGCCGAGTACGCCGAGAACATCTGGCACGTGCCTTACAAGAAGTAAAAAAACGCAAAGACCGCTGCAACGAGAGCTGCAGCGGTCTTTTTTTCTTAGAGGTAAAAGCCTCGCAGAGCTTCGCCGCTTGCGGCGAAAGAGAATCAAATTTGTTTTTTCTACCGACATGTGCGGGAGAAAAAACTCTTCTCAGAGTGCAAGTGTGCGAGCAAAGCGAGTGCGCGCAGCACTCTGCAAAAAACTCAAAAAAGTCTGAAAGACTTTTTTGAGGCGGTCTTGACAGATATGTTATAATGTTATTTGTAAAACTATGCAAAAGAATGAGGAACATTATGACTGAGTTTACCCAAGGCGTCGCTTTTGATACCTTCGGCCTGTCCGAAGCAACGCTGCGCGCCGTTCGCAATAAAGGATATGAGATCTCCACCCCGGTGCAGGCCGGCTGCATCCCGCCCATGATGGCGGGCAAGGACGTGATCGCCAAGGCCCCCACCGGCACCGGCAAGACCATGGCCTTCGGCATCCCCATCATCGAGCGCATCGACCCCGAGAGCGAGGCGGTGCAGGCGGTGATCCTGGCACCCACCCGTGAGCTGGCCATGCAGATCACCGACGAGATGCGGGAAGTGGCCGTGTGCCACGAGGGCGTCCGTCTGGTGTGTCTGTACGGCGGCCAGCCCATCGGCAAGCAGATCAACGCTCTCAAGCGCAAGCCCCAGATCGTGGTGGCCACCCCCGGCCGTCTCAGCGACCACATGAAGCGCCGCACCGTCACCATGGGCAGCGTGAAGACGGTGGTGCTGGACGAGGCCGACCGCATGCTGGACATGGGCTTCATCCACGATGTGACCCGGATCCTGGACAAGATCCCCCACCGGGAGAATCTGGGCATGTTCAGCGCCACCATTTCCCGGGAAGTGATGGACATCTCCTGGGTCTATCAGCGTGATCCTGAGGAGATCATGGTGCAGGCCACCAAGGAGAATAAGCCCGACATCCTGCAGTACCGCATCGAGGTGGAAGCCGACAAGAAGGTGGACGCCATCGCCCGGATCCTGGAGGGCGAGCAGCTGGAGCGTGTCATCGTGTTCTGCAACACCAAGGGTTCCACCCAGCGGCTCACCAAGTTTTTGGAGCTGCGTGGCATCGACGTGGACTGCATCCACGGCGACATCCCCCAGAAGAAGCGGGAGGCCGTTATGGCCAAGTTCCGTGAGGGCGGCTTGCGGGTCTTTGTGGCCACCGATGTGGCCAGCCGGGGCATCGACGTGGACGATGTGGACGCCGTGTTCAACTTCGAAGTGCCGGAGGAGAACGAGTACTATGTCCACCGCATCGGCCGTACGGGCCGGGCCAAGCGTCACGGCGTGGCCTACACGCTGCTGTCCGATTTCCCCTCCCGCATGCGCCTCAACGACATTGAGCGCAATACCCGCAGCCAGATCATCCCCGGTCAGATCACCGAGGACGGGCACGTGGTACCTGTGGAGAAGAAGCAAAAAAGCTGAAAACAAGGAGTTTTCCATGAAGCATTTGAAGAAAATCACGGCAATGCTGCTGGCGCTGCTGCTGGTGGTGGGACTGACCGCCTGCGGGGCGCAGGAAGAGGTGTTTGCCGTCCACGTGGATCTGCCGGAGGAGCTGACAACGCTGGATCCGGCCATGGTCACCAATGATACCGAGCGCACCGTGGTGAGCCATCTGTACGAGAATCTGATGAAGCTGACGCACCTGGGCGAAGGGCAGGTAGGGCTGGCCAACGGCCTGGCCGCCAACTATGAGTGCGTGAACAATCTGGATGGTACCCAGACCTACACCTTCTCCCTGCGGCCCGGCATCACCTGGTCCGACGGCGAGCCGGTGAAGGCGGAGGATTTCGTCTACGCATGGCAGCGTCTGGTCGACCCTGCCACCGAGTCCCCCAACGCTCAGGTGCTGGAGATGGTGGCCGGCTACGCCGAGGCCCGCAAGAAGGGCGACATGAGTCTGCTGCAGGTGTCTGCTCCCGACGAGCGGACGCTGGTGGTGGCGCTGAGCCGCAGCTGCCCCAACTTCCCCCAGCTGGTTTGCACCCAGGCGGCCACCATGCCCCTGCGTGCCGATGTGGTAGAGCGCAGCAACTGGGATACCCCCCAGGCGACCCTGGTGGTCAACGGCGCCTACCGTGTGGTGAAGGCACGGCAGAACGGCGTGCTGACCCTGACCAGCGACAGCAGTTATCACGATTTCCGCCGTCTCGGCCCTGAGGAGCTGCAGTTTACCTTCGGCGGCAGCGGCGCTGAGGAAGCGGATTTTGTGCTGACGTACGAGGGCGTGGAGGATGAGACGCTGTGGCAGACGGTCCCTGTGGCCCGCACCGGCGCTCTGGTCATCAACCAGATGGCCACGCTGTCCGAGGAGTTGCGGCAGGCCATGGGCCTGGTCATCGACCGGCGGGAGCTGTCGGATCTGCTGGGCAGCGTGTATGTGCCCGCAGAGGGCCTGATCCCCCATGGCATCCGCAATACCCAGGGTGCGGAGTTCCGCTCCGCTGCCGGCATGCTGATCGACAGTGATCCGGAGACCTACGAGGATCGTTGCCAGCAGGCCAAGGACATTCTGGGCTATCAGACCATCCCGGAGAATGTGACGCTGCTGTATGTGTCCGACCCCGCCACCGACGCCGTGGCCCGGACGCTGCGCAGGACGTGGCAGGAAAAGCTGGGTCTGACGGTGGCGCTGGAATCCGTGGAGCAGGAAGCCATGCTGGATGCGCTGCAGAAGGGCGAGTTCACTGCGGCGCTGGTGATGATGGAAAGCCAGAGCAACGATCCGGCGGAGCTGCTGCAGCAGTGGACCAGCGCTTCCAAGGAGAACTATGCCCAGATCCACAACAGTGCTTACGACCTGCTGCTGCAGGTGTCCGAGAAGTCTGCCAGCGAAGTGGCTCGTGACGCCTATCTGGCGGACGCTGAGCGGATGCTGCTGGAGAGCGGCTATGTGGCCCCCATCTGCCACGCAAGCGGCAACTGGAAGCTGAATGAGACGCTGCAGGGCGTGTTCCACGACGGTTTCGGTCGATTCTTCTTCACCGGTGTGGTGGAGAAAGCCAAGTAAAGCGATAAAAAAAGACAGGCTGTGCTGTACAGCCTGTCTTTTACTTTTTACGGGAACTTACAGACGCTTGGCGCTGTCCACCACCACGGCTCGGGCACGCATCAGCTTGATGTCGTGGCTCAGGCGGGCGGGAGGCAGCTGCTGGTGCAGCTGCTGATAGGTCATGCCGTACATGGCGCTCAGCTCGCCGTACTTGGCCTGCAGCTCTTCCTCGGTGACGGTGATGTTCTCCAGCCGGACGATCTCCATCATGGCCAGCTCATAGCGGGCGGCCATCTCGGCGTTGGCACGGGCGTGGCTGCGCAGATCCTCCATGGTCAGCTGGGCCAGCTCCAGATAGTCCTGCAGGCGCATGCCCTGGCTCATGAGGGTGCGCTCCAGTTCCTCCATCAGGCCCTGCAGCTGGCTTTCCACCATGGACTCGGGGACGGTGACTTCCATGGCGGCCATCACCTGATCCAGCAGGTTCTGGGTAAAGGCGTCCATGGCCTGCTGCTCCTTCATATGGATGGAGTCCTCCATCACCTTGCGGCGCAGAGCGGCCAGATCCTCAAAGCCCTGCTCACGGGCGAATTCCTCCGTCAGGGCGGGGACGTGGCGGCGGATGATCTTGTGGGCCTTGACCTTGAACACGGCGGCTTTACCGGCCAGCTCCGGGGTGTAGGCCTGGGGGAAGGTGACATTCACGTCACGGCACTCGCCCACACGGATGCCGGCCACCTGCTCTTCAAAGCCGGGGATGAAGGCGCCGCTGCCCAGCACCAGCGGATAGCCGTCGGCCTGACCGCCGGCAAAAGGCTCACCGTCCACATAGCCCTCGAAGTCCAGGGTCACCTCGTCGCCCATGGCGGCACGCTCTTCCTCCGTCTCCTTGACATGGGCACGGCAGTAGTCGTTCAGGGCGCTTTCCACATCGTCGTTGCTCAGCTCCACCTGCTGCATGGGAGCGCTGAGGCCCTTGTACTGGCCCAGCTTCACCTCGGGATACAGGTCCACCACGGCGGCGAAGGTATAGCCGTCGGGGCCGATCTCCACCACGGACAGGGAGGGGGTGCCGGCGATCTGCAGGTCCTGCGCATTGACGGCTTCCACCAGCGCAGCGGGGAAGGTCAGGTTCACGGCCTCCTGATACAGCACGTCGGGGGCGTAGGCCTTTTCCAGCGCCTCACGGGGAGCGGCGCCGGGAGCGTAGCCCTCCACGGGGAAGTAGGCACGGTGCTGCTTATAGGCGTCGGAGAGCGCCTTGTGCCAGCTCTCGGCGTCCACGGCGATGGTCAGCTTGACCTGACGATTTTCCAGATCTTCACGATGGATCAAACTCATAGGGGGTCTCCTTTGTCAAATGTTATTGGGTACAGTATAATACAAATTCGCCGCCGACGCAACGGAGGAACGAAAAAGCAGCGGAAGAAATGTAAAATTATCAAGAAAGGGCAGTGGGGGGGCTACCATTTGCCGCAGGATTGTGTTACTATAAGAGCAGTATGGAACGAATTTCCTCGCCGCATGGCTTTTGCGTGCGGCCGCAGAAAGGGGACACATCATGGAATCGGTCAAAACACCTATTTTTGAAGGCATCGGCTGGGACGAGCGGCACTGCATGAAGGACTGCTTCGGCATGCGGGAGCAGAATTTCCGCAGCGAGGAAGTGATCTACGAGTTTGATGCACCCGGCGGCATCATCGGCATCCTGACCGAGGGTACCGCCATTCTCGAGCGCATCGACGAGAACGGCAGCCGGGATATTCTGGAGCATCTGGGCACCGGCAGCGTCTTCGGCGAGATGCTGATGTTCGCCAATGTGGCCGGCGACCACATCGCTGTGGTGTGCGAAAAGCCCTGTCAGGTGTGGTTCATGAGGGCCAATCAGCTGACCAAGCGGTGCGAGAAGGCCTGCGATCACCACAGCCGCATGGTGCAGAACATGTTCCATCTGGTGGCGGAGAAGGCCACCACCCTGTCCGAACGGGTGGAGATCCTCAGCCGCCGCAGCATCCGGGACAAGCTGCTGTGCTACTTCAACATGCAGTGTGCCAAGACCAACACCAACCGCTTCACCCTGCCCTTTTCCCTCAGTGCGCTGGCGGACTATATTTCCACCGACCGCAGCGCCATGATGCGGGAACTGAAGAAGCTGCGGGAGGAAGGCGTCGTGGAGGTGGACGGCCGGAAGGTGACGCTGCGGGAGCCTGCGTGTTAAAACCGTAACAAAGTGATTGACGGGTATGGACCCGTGTGATAGAATAAAAGAAGTGTGGCAGAGTTTGTTTACTTGCCGCCAAAACCAGCAAGGAGCAAACCATAACAAGAAAGAGGGAGTTGCTTATGTATCGTATCGTGAACAAAGAAGCGCTGAAGCCCACCGTGATCCTGTATGAGATCGAGGCACCCATGGTGGCCAAGAAGGCCCAGCCCGGCCAGTTCATCATCCTGCGTGTGGATGAGAACGGCGAGCGTGTGCCCATCACCATCCATGACTATGACCGCGAGAAGGGCACTGTGACCATCATCGTCCAGACCGTGGGCGCTACCACCGAGAAGCTGAGCCACAAGCAGGCCGGCGACTATCTGCAGGACTTCGTTGGTCCTCTGGGCGTGCCTACCCACACCGAGGGCAAGAAGAAGGTCTGCGTCGTTGGCGGCGGCGTCGGCTGCGCCATCGCTTATCCCGTGCTGAAGAAGTTCCACGACTGCGGCGCCGAAGTCCACGCCGTTGTTGGCTTCAAGAACAAGGACGTCGTCATTCTGGAGGACAAGTTCAAGGCCGTCTCCTCCGTGCTGAAGGTCTGCACCGATGACGGCAGCTACGGCCAGAAGGGCCTGGTCACCGACGCTCTGAAGGAGCTGATCGAGGAAGGCAACCAGTACGACGAGATCTTCGCCATCGGCCCCATGGTCATGATGAAGTTCGTGTCCCTGACCACCAAGCCCTACGGCATCCCCACCACCGTGTCCATGAGCCCCATCATGATCGACGGTACCGGCATGTGCGGCGGCTGCCGCCTGACCGTGGGCGGCGAGACCAAGTTCGCCTGCGTGGATGGCCCCGACTTCGACGGCCATCTGGTGGACTGGGATCTGGCTGTCAAGCGCAACCAGATGTACCGCGAATTCGAGATGCACAAGCACGAGGAAGCTTGCAATCTGTTCAAGCAGGAGGTTAAGTAAGATGGCTGTGAATATGCGTTTGGATAAGAACCCCATGCCCTCTCAGGAGCCTGAGGTCCGCAATCAGAACTTCCTGGAGGTCGCTCTGGGTTACACCGAGGAGCAGGCTCTGGATGAGGCTGCCCGCTGCCTCAACTGCAAAAACACTCCCTGCGTGACTGGCTGCCCCGTGCAGGTCAATATCCCCGCTTTCATCAAGAAGATCACAGAGAAGGACTATGAGGGTGCCTATCAGGTTATCAATCAGACCTCCTCTCTTCCTGCTGTCTGCGGTCGTGTTTGCCCGCAGGAGACTCAGTGCGAGTCCAAGTGC
>JAFQFC010000027.1 GCA_017415775.1 Oscillospiraceae bacterium | reverse complement strand
GTACCAGCCGAAATAGTGGTTGTAGCTGACCACATCGGGAATCTGGATATAGGGATCATCCATCTTGCACATGGAAACGGCAGCGATGGTGGTCAGGCGGGTCTTATCCATCTCGTGGCACAGGTCGTTGAGGATACGATGGTTCTCCAGCAGGTCCTCATTGCTGCCGCCGATGGAGATCTCGTTGCTCAGACCCCAGACAACGATGGAGGGGTGGTTGTAGTTCTGGGTGATCAGCTCACGCATCTGGCTGATGGTATTCTCACGGCCGGCGGGCATGTGCTTGGAGATGTAGGGGATCTCGGCCCAGATCACCAGGCCCCGCTCATCGCACAGATCATAGAAATACTGATCGTGCTGATAGTGGGCCAGACGGATGGTGGTGGCGCCCACTTCGCAGATGAGGTCGATATCCTCCTCGTGGTCGGCGTGGCTCAGGGCGTTACCCTTGCCCCAGCGGTCCTGATGGCGGGAGACGCCGCGCAGAGGATACTCCTCACCGTTGAGGATGAAGCCGCGGTTGGGGTCGATCTGGAAGCTGCGGCAGCCGAAACGGGTGCAGACAGCGTCGATGACTTCGCCGTTCTCCACCAGCTCAGCCTCCAGGCAGTACAGGTAAGGATCCTTGCGGCCGTGCCACAGGTGGGCGTTCTCGATGACAAAGGAAGCGGTGGTCTCGTCGCTCTCCACGGTCTGCAGAGCGTTCTCTGCATGATCGTACACGGTGTAGCGGACGGTCTGGCCTTCCTTGGCGTTGGTGACCCAGACTTCCACGCCCACATTGGCGTTGGCGCCGTCCATGATGGGCGTCACGGCGATGCCCTTGCCGCCGTAGTAGTCCAAATCGAAGTGGGAGTCGCTGACGCAGACGAGGTTCACGTCACGGTACAGGCCGCCGTAGAAGGTAAAGTCGGCCATCTGGGGATAGACACGGTCATTGGCAGCGTTGTCCACGGTGACCACCAGCAGGTTTTCCTCCTGCAGCGTCTCGGTCAGCTCCACACGCCAGGTGGAGTAGCCGCCGTCGTGCCGGGCCAGCTTCACGCCGTTGAGGTACACCTCGGCGGAGGAGTTGGCACCCTGGATCTCCAGATAGTAACGCTCCGCTGCGGGCAGGTCAGCCTTGGCAAAGGACTTGGCGTAGCAGCAGGTGCCGCGGAAATAGTCGTTGCCGCCGTCCTGACCGTCCACGGCATTCCAGCAGTGGGGCAGGTCAACGGCTTCCCAACCGGCGGGCAGGTTGGCGGGAACCTGAGACTCCTTGGCGAAGGACCAGCCGGCGTTGAAATTAAATACAGTTCTCATGGCGAATATCCTCCTTGGAAATAGTAAAGAGAGAAGCCGGACAGGCAGCTTTATGCCGCCTGCCCGGCTGCGGTGTGGGTAAAGGGAAAGCGGCCGGATTATTCGGCGGAAGCGGCATGGCGCTCAGCCAGCTCGGTGTTCATGGTCTCCAGCGTCTTCTTGTCCAGGTTATAGACAACGGCGAGACCGATGAACTGGACGATGGCGCTGAACATATACAGGCCGCCCACCAGCCAGCACATGTTCTTGGCGGTCTCGGCGCTCTGGCCGATGGTGCCCAGGCTGGAAACGTAGCCCAGAGCGCCCATGATCAGCAGCACCACGGAGGGGCCAACGCCCTGTGCCAGCTTGCGGAAGAAGCTGTGCAGGGAGTAGACGGTACCCTCTTCACGGGTGCCGAACTTCCACTCGTTGTAGTCGATGGCGTCGGCCATGAGGGCCCAGGAAACGCAGGTGTACACACCCATGCCCACGCCGAACAGGCACAGGCCGATGAGGTAAACGACCAGAGAGGTGTTCACGTCGTTGATCATGGGGAAAATCAGCATGATGACGCCGCCCACGATGGAAACGATGGTACCCACCACGGAAGCTTCCTTCTTGCCGTACTTGCGGACGATCTTGGTGATGAAGGGCATGAAGATGAACATGGGCAGGAAGCCGATCATCTGCACCAGACCGGACAGGGAGGCCATGTTGAAGTAGGTGGCGAACATGATGGTATTGGCGGTGGTGGCAGCGTTCATACCCAGGAACATACCCATGGCAGCCAGAGTGGCACCAACAGCGGGACGGTTCTTCATGAACTTGCCGAAGGCCTGGAAGATATTGAACTTCTCGGTGGGCTCGTTGGTCTTGACGGTATTTTCATCCACACGGATGGTGATGGTCTTGAGCATAAACATGAAGGCGATGAAGCCCAGCACGCCCATGACCAGAGCGGCAAAGAACACACGCTCACCCAGCAGCATTTCCACCTGCTTGCCGGTGATGGGGCTGAGAACGGCCTCGCCCACTTCGTAACCCTTACCGGTCAGGGGGTTGGTGAGGAACTGGGACTTGTCCACGCCCTCGGGGATCTCGATCTTGCTGAGGAAGCTGTCGGTGCCGTCATAGAACACCTTCTGCCAGATCAGCATGGGCAGGATCACGTTAGGCAGGATGTTGCCGAACATGGAGCCGATGGAACGCCAGGTGGACAGCTGGGCACGCTCGCCGGCATCCTCGGTCACCAGAGACAGCATGGAGCCGTAGGGCACGTTGGCCACAGTGTAGAAAGCATCCCAGATCACATAGCCCACGATGAACAGCATGGCCTTGACCACCACGCTGGCATTGGGGAAGGGCAGGAACACGGCGGCGCCGCCGATCAGCAGGCCGCAGGCACCAATAAAGATGTACTGCTTGAACTTGCCGTGCTTATACTTGCGGTGATCGTTGTCGATCATGGTGCCGATCATGGGATCGTTGACGGCATCCCAGATCTGCACCAGCAGCAGCAGGATGGACAGCAGGCCCGTCTCCATCATCATGTAGACCAGCCAGAAGGTCTGCACGGTAGCCTTCAGAGCAAAGCTCATGTTGCAGCCAAAGTCACCGGCGGCATAGGCGATCTTGTCGCGCATACCAAACTTACGGTAGCCCTTGGCATCCAGTTGTACGTTCTTAGCCATTTGGTTTTCCTCTTTCTTTTCTCATATTCTCCTGCACAAAACAGGCGCAAAGTACCCTTTTGCACTTTTCGTTTTCATTGTACCAAGGACAACCGATATATCGTGAGTATTTTTTTCGCCTATCCGTGTATTTTTTTTAGATAACCTATTGATTTTTAATGGAATTTGTATGATAATTTTTGTGGAAACGTTTTCAGGTTTGTTCACCCTGCCAAAATTTTCGCCGGAGGTGGCCCATGCTTTACGAAACGGAGTTTTTTTTCCTGCAGAACATCCTGCATAATCTTCATCTGCCCGCCACGCTGCTGACGCCGCAGCACACCGCCGAGGAAGCGCTGGACATGGGCATCCGCCGCTTTCTGGGACAGGAGGAGGCCTATCAGCGGCTGTTTCACACGCTGCCGCTCCAGCTGGAACACAACACCGTTTACAAGGTGACCGATACTTTTCTTTGCACCTATCTCTTTCTGCGCCTGCCTCAGGAGGAGCGCTGCATTCTGCTCATCGGCCCATACATGACCACCCAGCTCAGCCGTGAGCAGCTGCTGCAGGAGGCGGAACGGCATTCCATTGTCCCCGCCAGCTTTCGCCAGCTGGAGGCCTTCTACGGCGGTGTGCCGGTGATCGGTGACGAGAGCGTGCTTCTGTCGGTGGTCAACGCCTACGCCGAAGTCATCTGGGGCAGCAGCGACGCCTACACTGTGACGGACATGAGCGAGGAGCTGAACGCCTCCACTCCCCTTTCCCTGCGCAGCGTGCCTCTCTCCCCCAATCAGGCGCTGCTGGACATGGAGACCATGGCCCAGCGCTATGCTTATGAAAACGACTTTCTCAAGGCTGTGTCCCAGGGTCTGCGGCACAAGGCCGCCTCCATGCTGAGCAACATGAGCCAGTTTGCCATCGAGCAGCGCATGGCCGATCCGGTGCGCAACATCAAAAACTACTGCATCATTATGAATACGCTGCTGCGCAAGGCCGCAGAGCAGGGCGGCGTCCATCCGCTGTATATCGACAGCGTTTCCTCAGATTTCGCCCGCCGCATCGAGCTGCTGAGCTCCACCACCGCCGCCGGCAAGCTGATGGACGAGATGCTCACCTCCTACTGCCGCCTTGTGAAAAAGCATGCCCTTGCCCAGTACAGCATCCCGGTACGCAAGACGCTGGCCTGCATCGACGCCGACCTGACGGGCGACCTGAGCCTGTCGGCACTGGCAGACATGCAGAACATCTCCCCCGGCTATCTCTCCACCCTGTTCAAAAAAGAAGTGGGCCAGACGCTGACGGACTACGTCAACTCCCGACGGGTGGAGCAGGCGGCGGCCATGCTGCGCAGCGGCACGCTGCAGGTGCAGACGGTGGCCCAGTACTGCGGCATCCCGGACGTAAACTATTTTTCCAAGCTCTTCAAGCGCTATACCGGCGTTTCCCCCAAGGAATTCCGCCAGACCCTCGGCACCAAGGACTGAGAAAGGAGGCTTGCCCCATGGCCAAAAACTTCAAAGGAAAAGCGCAGAAGCCGCCGCTGTCCGTGGTGGATAAGGTGATTTATTTCAGTTCTTCTTTCGTCCTACTGTTCGCTGGATGCTTTTCCTTGTATTTCTTCGCTGATGTTCTGCCTTCAAAAGCAGCCTTTGCAGACCCTTCCGTCATCGCGCTTGGTTCGAAGGGCATATTGTTCACCTTACCCATGATGTTGTTTCTGTCTCTCGTTCTGCCCTGCATCATTCTCATCGGCGGTTACTCACAGAAACTGCCTCTATTGGGAAATCCACAATACAAGGCTCCCGCTTTCAGCCATACGATCAAGACAGTTCCCTTATTTTCCCGCACGTTTTTTGAAAATCTGACCGCACAGCAAACGCAGCGTATCAAAAAAGATGTAACGCTCCTTTTAGTTGTTTTTTCCATCTGCCTGACGCTGCTTCCCTTCTCCCTGTTTCCGCGCGTTGTTTTCACAAATCAGCATGAGTTCATCACGTACAATGCATTCAATCAGGTCACACAGCAGTATCATCTGTCAGACGCACAGCGGCTTGGAATCGAAGCACACTATTCCAACGGTGGAATGCGGAACGGACCTTCCTGGTGGATTACTATGAACTTTATTGTCCCTGCCGAAGAACCCCTGATATTGACCCCTCAAATGTTCTCGCAAATGACCGATGAAGAGGCACTGCAATACATGCTGTATCTAAAAAGTTTCTTTCAACCGGAGAAGTACAAGGTTCTGCAGACAGACCTGCTGGAAGACGTGATCCGCTACCAGCGCTACACCCCCGCCGAGGCGGAACTTCTCTACCAGCTTTTCGACATCACACCATAGCAACCGAAAAGGACACGCCCTTTACAGAGTGTGTCCTTTCTTGTTTTTTTCAGTTCTGCACCGCATCCTGACGGGGCACATGGCCGAAGTGGGAGCGGTAGGCACGGAAGAAAGCGGAATAATCGGAGAAGCCGCAGGCGAGACAGGCGGTGCCCGCCGGTTCGCCGCGCTGGATCATGGCACGGGCGGCCATGAGGCGTTTGAGCGTCACATATTCCCACAGAGGCGAGCCGGTGGCCTGCTGGAACAATCGGGCCGTCTGGGAGCGGCTGCGGTAGAAATGATCCGCCACCGACTGCAGAGAAATGTCCTCAAACAAATGCTCGTTCACATAGGCCACCAGCTGGCTCTGCTGGCCCGGAGCAGGCAAATGCCCTCCCACCTGCTGCAGGCCGTCCAGGGTGGTGAGGAACAGCAAAAGGCGTGCAATGAGGTTCAGCCGCACATCCGGCACATCGTCGAAGGAAAAGCCGACGAAGGCCGCACGGAGCCGGCCCTCGGGGTCCATGGCGGCGGGGTAGTAATTGCCCTGCCCCAGCGGGCGGTCCAGAAAAGGCCGCAGCAGCCGCAGATGAGGGTCGATCACCGAGAGAAGCGAACGGGAAAAGTGGATGGCGATACGCTCATAGGGCTCGTCGGGACTAATGGTCAGGGTATGGGCCTCCGCCTCACGCAGGATCAGGATATCGCCTGCCTGCAGCGGATAGGCCGTGCCTTCCACCAGATAGCTGCCCTTGCCGGAGATGAAGAAAAAGATCTCCATCAGCTCGTGGGCGTGCATGGTATGGTCGGTTTGCAGCGGCACAACATCCACTGTATGATGGCTGTAAAGCTCGCTGTCACGGTAAGAAAACAGGTGCGGCATAGGTGATCTCCCCCCCTTTGGAGAACACTTTACCACAAGATGCGCATATTTGCAATATTATCTGACATTAAATGCAATTCCATTGTATTTTATCTTATTATACAATGGTACATGTTATAGGTACAAGTATGCATAGATCCACCAAACTGATATAAGGAAGGAATGCCGTGTTATGGAACTGAATCTCCGCAGCAACTGCCGCTATGCCATCGCCTGCCCCACCAGCATGGGCGTGCGCATCACCCCCGACAACCGTATGGCTGTCCACAACAGCAACCACTTCTACATGCAGGCCACCAGCGCCGAATCCAACGTGCTGACCGTGGCTTCCTCTCTGGGCCGTGAGTGCCTGGTGCTGACCAAGTTCGTCAAGGGCAGCCCCATCGCTCAGTTCATCAAGAGCGATCTGCGCAGCCGCAACATCAACTATGAGGGTGCCGAAGTGGATCAGGGCGGTCCCTGGGGATTCCGTCACCAGTTCAACATCGCCGACTCCGGCTTCGGCATGCGTGCTCCCCGTGTGTGGAACGACCGTGCCGGCGAAGTGGGCCGCACCATGACTGCCGAGGAGTTCGACTTTGACCGCATCTTCGGCGTGGAAGGCGTGCAGATCCTGCATCTGTCCGGCCTGATCGCCGCCATGAGCCCCGAGACCACCCGCTTCTGCCTGGACTGCGCCAAGGCCGCCAAGCAGTACGGCACTCTGGTGAGCTTCGATCTGAACCACCGTGCCACCTTCTGGAAGGGCCGTGAGGAAGAGCTGCACGATGCCTTCCACCAGATCGCCTCTGTGGCCGACATTCTGGTGGGCAACGAAGAGGACTTCCAGCTGTGCCTGGGCTTCACCGGCCCCGAGGCCGGCGGAAAGGACCTGAGCGGCAAGATCGAGAGCTTCAAGGGCATGATCGGCGAGGTCATGGCCAAGTATCCCAACGCCAAGGTCTACGGCACCACGCTGCGTCAGGTCATCAGCGCCAACGAGCATCTGTGGGGCTGCCTGCTCCACGCCGACGGCGAGTGGTACGTGGAAGAGCCCCGTCCCATTCAGGTCATGGACCGCATCGGCGGCGGCGACGGTTTCACCGGCGGCCTGCTGTACGGTCTGCTGCAGCAGTGGGAAGGCCCGCGCTGCGCTCAGTTCGGCTGGGCTTCCGGCGTGCTGGCTGCCAGCAGCCTCAACGACTTCGCTCAGCCTGCCGATGAAAAGCAGGTCTGGGACATCTACGCCGGCAACGCCCGGGTACAGCGCTGAATCAAGGGAGGAGAAATACAATGAAAAAAGCTGATATCGGCCTGATCGGTCTGGCCGTCATGGGTGAAAACCTGGTCATGAACATGGAGTCCAAGGGCTTCACCGTGGCCGTTTACAACCGCACCGGCGACAAGGTCACCAATTTCGTGGAAGGCCGCGCCAAGGGTAAGAACATCATCGGCACCTACTCTCTGGAAGAGCTGGCTGCCAGTCTGGAAAAGCCCCGCAAGGTCATGATGATGGTCAAGGCCGGCTCCGCCGTGGACAGCCTCATTGAGCAGCTGCTGGGCGTGCTGGAGGAAGGCGACATCATCATCGACGGCGGCAACAGCCACTTCCCCGACACCGCCCGCCGCACCGCCTATGTGGAGAGCAAGGGTCTGCTGTATGTGGGCTGCGGCGTCTCCGGCGGCGAAGAGGGCGCTCTGAACGGCCCCTCCCTGATGCCCGGCGGTTCTCCCGCCGCCTGGCCCTTCGTCAAGCCCATCTTCCAGAGCATCTGCGCCAAGGTGGAAAACGGCGATCCCTGCTGCGACTGGGTGGGCGAGAACGGCGCCGGCCATTTCGTCAAGATGGTCCACAACGGCATCGAGTACGGCGATATGCAGCTGATCTGCGAAGCCTACCAGCTGATGCG
>JAFQFC010000026.1 GCA_017415775.1 Oscillospiraceae bacterium | reverse complement strand
TGGAGATGGAGACGAAGAAGTTGGAGATGATCATAGCCAGAGACTGACCATCAGCACCCTTGGCGGTCATCATGCCGATGATACCGGCATAGAAGGGGAACTGCAGCAGGATGCCGGCAGCGCCGGAAGCAGCCTCGCCGATGGCGTCGACATACTTGCGCAGGTTGCCGTGCAGCAGGATGCCCAGGAACATGAAGATCATGTTCACGATGTTCAGGTTCAGAGCAGCAGCCACGTTGCCGCCAGCGGCGACGGTGTCGACGAAGTACTTGACGATGTAGCCGAAGCCGAACAGCAGGGTGATGACCCACAGGATCTTGGAGTGCTCCATCTTGTCAGCGGGGGTCTTGACCACATAGGTCTTCTCCTCCTCGTCCACCAGCAGGCTGGGATCGATGGTGATGGTCTTTTCCTTGGAGGGATGCATAGCAAAGTCCACCAGGGGCAGGCCGATCAGCAGAGCCAGGCACATGATGATGTTCATGGGATGGAAGATGGTATCCAGATTGGTAGCAGTGTAAACCACTTCGCCGACCTTATAGCCGCCGTTCAGGGCCAGGGGGATGGAGCCGGACAGACCAGCATGCCAAATCACGAAGCCGGAGTAGGCGGAGGCGATCAGCAGGGGATAGTCGACAGTGGGAACGCGCTTGGCAACTTCCTTAGCCAGCAGAGCACCGACGATCAGACCGAAGCCCCAGTTCAGCCAGGAGCAGATGGTGGACACCATGGTGGTGATCAGGATGGCCTGGAAATTGTTGTGAGCCAGACCGGCCAGCTTGCTCAGCAGCTTCTTGACGGGCTTGGCGGAAGCCATGGCAGAGCCCAGCACCAGCACCAGAGCCATCTGCATGGAGAAGCTCAGCAGGGACCAGAAACCGGAAGTAGCACCCCAGGCGCCGACCATGGCGATGGGACCCATGCCGGTAGCGACCATAGCGGCGATGAACACCACGATGGTCAGGATGACGGCGAACAGGAAGGGATCCGGCAGCCATCTGTTGACTACGTTAACGCAGCCGTTGACGATTTTCTTAAACACAGAATACACTCTCCTTTTAAGATTTTTGCGGACAGCGGTACGGCGTATCTCTTTTGCCGCACCTTTGTCTTCGGGCCTGTGTATTGGCCCGGGACCCTTTCCCGGCACCACGGGAAAGCGCTCTCCTCAACGGTATCATTCTACACCAGCCCTTTTACAATTACAACCCTTAAACTGCCAAAATTTTAACATAATTTCTGTGCAGGTTGATAAAAATTTAACGGCACGTTCATTTAATATCCGCTTGCCTCAATATTTTCTTCACGTGACAGGTTTCTTTCCGGCAAAGCAAAAGCTCCTTCGCCGACGCAAAGGAGCTTTTTCGCTTTCACTTTAAAATTCCGGATCGTAGGGATCTTTTGCACCGGAGCTGCCGCCGTCATCCTGGGGAGGGAACCAACCGACACCTTTCATCTGCTTAAGCTGCTGGAAGTAGCCCACATTGGTCTGCAGCACATAGGGCGCCACCCAAATGTTCATGATGCCCAACGTCAGCACACACAGCAGCTGCCAGCCCAGGAAGGTCAGGTCCAGTACAAACAGGTCCATCTTGTGTCCGTTCGTCTGCAGTGTCGACAAACTCATGGCCTCCATCACGCCGATCTCCGGGTTTTCGCACAGGTTATATACCGCAAAACGCAGCCGGTAGGCAGCAATGATGCCGGGGATCACGAACAGCATGCTCCACAGCCAGATGGAAACCGTCACCGCCAGATCCAGCAGGATCACCTTGCCCACAAAGGCAAAGCCGTCAAACAGGGTGGTAAAACCCATTTCCTCCCCCCGGCGCACGCCCAGATGATAGAGCACGCAGCCGGCGTTGAGCACCGCCACCAGCAGCATCACCATCACGGACACAAACAGCGTCACCGTACCGGGGATGTTGGATACCCGCATCAAAAACTCCGGCACCGGCATCTCGGGCATATACATCTGTATATAGCGCACCATCGAGCCACTCATATAGGTATCGAGCAGCTGCAGAGCATTGGCAATAGCCAGATAAAGCAGGGTAAACAGGTAGGCCGACACCCGGGCGCTGCGGGTGATCGCTTTGGCCTGCCGTTTCAGTTGAATTCTGTCGAGCATAGAAATAGTTTCCTTTCTTTGGAAATGATTCGCATTTTATTATATATTATATATATTGTATCATAGCCTCCGGCAAAACACAATACCTGCCGCAATACGGATATATTTGGTCATAAATCGTCAAATTCCTGTAAGAAACGGGACAAAGGACTGGACAAATCGGAAGTTTTGTTGTAAACTTAAACGCAGTATGGGGTGGCATAGGGCCACCTGTGAAGTAAGATGAGGTGAAAGACAATGGCACAAGCTTTCTTTGGCGGCGTTCATCCCAATGACATGAAGGCCGCAACCAATGAAAAGGCCATCGAGCAGATCAAAGCACCTGCTCAGGTGGTCATTCCCATGTCTATGCACATCGGTGCACCCTGCAAGCCCATCGTTGCTGTGGGCGACAAGGTGACCATCGGTCAGAAAATCGGTGAACCCGGCGGTTTCGTTTCCGCTCCCATTCATGCGAGCGTTTCCGGTACCGTCAAGGCCGTGGAGCCCCGTCCCTTCTCTATGGGCGGCACTTTCATGTCCGTGGTCATCGAGAATGACTTCCAGAACACCGTGTGTGAAGACATCAAACCCGTGGCCGATCCCGACAGCCTGACTCCCGAGCAGCTGACCGAGATCGTGAAGAACGCCGGTATCGTCGGCCAGGGCGGCGCTACCTTCCCCACCCATGTGAAGATCTCTTCCGGTCTGGGCAAGGTGGACTACGTGCTCATCAACGCTGCTGAGTGCGAGCCTTACATCACCGGCGACCACCGCACCTGCCTGGAGCGTCCCGAGCAGGTCATCAAGGGTGCCGCTCTGCTGGCCAAGTGCTTCGGTGTGGATAAGGTCTACATCGGTATCGAGGCCAACAAACAGAACGCTGCCGACCAGCTGAACAAGACCATCGCCGAGCTGAACGCTCCCGTTGTTGTCGAGGTTCTGCACACCCGTTATCCCCAGGGCGCTGAAAAGCAGCTGGTCCAGGCCATCTCCGGCCGCCAGGTGCCCTCCGGCAAGCTGCCCGCTGATGCCGGCTGCTGCATCTTCAACCTGAACACCACCTGCGCCATCTATCGCGCTGTCTACGAGGGTATGCCCGTGGTCAGCAAGATCGTGACCGTGTCCGGCAGCGGTGTCATCGAGCCCAAGAACCTGGAGTGCCCCATCGGCACCCCCATCTCCTGCCTGTTTGACGAGTGCGGCGGCCTGAAGGAAGAGACCTACAAGCTGATCATGGGCGGCCCCATGATGGGTCTGGCTCAGTACAGCACCGAAGTCTCCGTCGGTAAGGGTACCGGCGCCATGCTGGCTTTCGCCGGTGACGAGG
The DNA here is from genome assembly GCA_017415775.1 of Oscillospiraceae bacterium. Lineage (GTDB taxonomy): Bacteria > Bacillota > Clostridia > Oscillospirales > Oscillospiraceae > Vescimonas. The sequence goes on along the minus strand of JAFQFC010000026.1, from coordinate 7,158 downwards.
AGAAGTACGTGGCCGAGCCTCAGTGCATCCGCTGCGGCAAGTGCGTTGGCGTTTGCCCCATCCGCCTGGAGCCCGTGTTCATGTACAAGTATCTGATGAAGGGCAACTGGGAGGCCTTCCGCGATCAGCTCCATGGTATGGACTGCATCGAGTGCGGCGCCTGCACCTACACCTGCCCCGCCCGTCTGCCCCTGACCCACGCTTTCCGCCTGGGCAAGCAGCAGGTCAATAACGCAAGAATGGCCGCTCAGGCCAAGGCCAAGGCCGAGGCTGAGGCCGCCGCAAAGAAGGAGGCATAAAGAACAATGACTGATTATAAGAATCTGAAGCTCATTGCTTCCTCCTCTCCCCACATCCGCTCCAAGGACGATACCCAGAGCATCATGATCGATGTGTGCATCGCTCTGCTGCCCGCTCTGGTTGCCAGCGTCATCGTGTTCGGCTTCCAGGCTCTGGTCCTGACTCTGATCTCCGTGGTCTCCTGCGTGTTCTGGGAGTGGGCTTACCGTAAGCTCATGAAGAAGAGCTGCTCCGTGGCCGACTGCTCCGCCGTCGTCACCGGCATGCTGCTGGCCTTCGTCTGCCCCGTCAGCCTGCCCTGGTGGGCCATCGTGATCGCTTCTTTCTTCTCCATCGTTGTTGTCAAGCAGCTGTACGGCGGCATTGGCTGCAACTTCCTGAACCCCGCTCTGGCCGGTCGTGCCGTCCTGGTGGCCAGCTATGCCGGCGCCATGACCACCTGGGTCCAGCCCGGTTTCAAGAATGCCATCGGCATCTTCGGCTCCGCTGCTGACGTTGCCACCGGCGCTACCCCCCTGGCCCTGATCAAGGACGGTGCCTTCGATCAGATGCCCGAGATCATGGACATGTTCCTGGGCTTCATCGGCGGCTCCCTGGGCGAGACTTCCGCTCTGGCCCTGCTGATCGGCTTTGCCTGGCTGCTGCTGCGCAAGGTCATCTCCTGGCAGATCCCCGTGGCTTACATCGCTACCGTGGCTGTTGTTTCCCTGATCTCCGCTCCCGCCGGTGTGGGCGCTGTGGATTACATGTTCTACAGCATCTTCGGCGGTGGTCTGATGCTGGGCGCCATCTTCATGGCTACCGACTATGCCACCTCTCCCGTCACCAAGCCCGGCCAGCTGGTCTTCGGTATCGGCTGCGGTCTGCTGACCGTTCTGATCCGTCGCTTCGGTTCCTATCCCGAGGGCGTCTGCTACTCCATCCTGATCATGAACTGCTGCACCTGGCTGCTGGATAAGTACATCAAGCCCACCATCTATGGTGCTCCCAAGAAGGAAAAGAAGGAGGCGGCTGCAAAATGAAAATCGATCCCAAGTTTGTAATTAAGGTCGCCGGTACTCTGACTGTGATCGCTCTGGTCACCGCCGCCCTGCTGGGCCTGGTGGACGGCGTCACCCGCGGTCCCATCGCCGAGATCGAGGCTGAGAAGACCCGCATCGCCATGAGCGCCGTTGCCCCCGCCGGCAGCGAGTTTACCGACAAGCTGGAAATCCCCGCTGAAGCCATCGAGGCTGCTGCCGCTCAGGGCGGTAAGGTCATGGAGCTGTACGGCGTGAAGGCCGGCGGCTATGTCATGAAGATCAGCGCTTCCGGTTCTCAGGGCACCATCGTTATGATGGTCGGCACTGATGCCAACAAGGCCATCACCGGCATCTCCGTGGTCAGCCACGCCGAGACCTCCGGTATCGGCACCAAGGTCGTGGGCAACGAGCCCAACGACGCCGGTGTGGGCGTTCTGGACCAGTTCGTCGGCATGTCCGGTGCCGGCAGCCTGGTGGTCAAGAAGAACATCGTTCCCATCACCACCGCCACCGTCTCCACCAAGGGCATTACCATGGGCGCCAACGCCGCTCTGGCTGCCGCAGAAGCTATGGGCTAAGAAAGGAGGACCTTCGATATGAATTTTGGTAAACAGCTGAAAGAGGGTCTGATTAGCCAGAACCCCGTGTTGGTCCAGCTGCTGGGTATGTGCTCCACCCTGGCCATCACCACTTCTTTCTTTAACGGTCTGGGCATGGGCGTGTCCGTTCTGGTCATCCTGACCCTGTCCAACATCATCATCTCTCTGCTGCGCAAGATCATTCCCAATGAAGTGCGTATCGCCTGCTACATCGTGGTCATCGCCGGCTTCGTTACCTGCGTGGACCTGATCCTGAAGGCTTTCGTTCCCGCCCTGTCCAACTCTCTGGGCGTGTTCATCCCCCTGATCGTGGTTAACTGCATCATCCTGGGCCGTGCTGAGGCTTTCGCTTCCAAGAACGGCGTGGGTGCCGCCGCTGTGGACGGCATCTGCCAGGGCATCGGCTACACCCTGGTCCTGATCATCATGTGCGTGTTCCGTGAGCTGCTGGGTGCCGGCACCTTCGGCGCCGGCCTGCTGGGCGGCGGCGAGCTGGGCGCAGCTCCCGGCCTGCGCGTCATCCCCGAGCAGTTCGGCATCAAGATCCTGACCATGCCCGTGGGCGGCTTCCTGACCCTGGGCGCTCTGATCGCTGCCATGCAGTGGGCTTTGACCAAGTCCAAGAATAAGAAAAAGGAGGCCAAGTAAGTTATGGAATTTACTTCTCTGCTCGCCATTTCTCTTGGCGCCATTCTCGCTAACAACTTTATCTTTGCCCAGTTCCTGGGTATCTGCCCCTTCCTGGGCGTGTCCAAGAAGATCGACACCGCCGTGGGTATGGGCGGCGCCGTGACCTTCGTTATGGCTCTGGCTTCCGCCTTCTGCTTCTTCATCAACAAGCTGCTGGTGAGCCTGGATCTGGCTTTCATGCAGACCGTGGCCTTCATTCTGGTCATCGCCTCCCTGGTGCAGTTCGTGGAAATGTTCCTGAAGAAGTTCATCCCCACTCTGTACACCGCTCTGGGTGTGTACCTGCCCCTGATCACCACCAACTGCGCCGTGCTGGGTGTTGCCCTGCTGAACGTGCAGAACGACTACAACTTCATCGAGTCCGTGGTCTATGGTATCACCGGCGGTCTGGGCTTCCTGGTCGCTATCTTCCTGTTCGCAGCTGTCCGTGAGCAGACCGAGTTCTCCGAGACTCCCAAGTCCTTCGAGGGCTTCCCCATCGCTCTGGTCACCGCCGGTCTGATCGCTCTGGCATTCATGGGCTTCAGCGGTCTGAAGATCTGGTAAGGAGGAACAATCACAATGAATACTATGATTATTGTTTGGGCCGTCGTGTTTCTGGGCGCCCTGGCCGTGATTTTCGGTCTGGTGCTGGCCATTGCCTCCAAGGTCTTTGAGGTCAAGGTCGACGAGCGTCTGCCCCTGATCCAGGAGTGCCTGGCCGGCGCCAACTGCGGCGGCTGCGGCTATCCCGGCTGCGCCGGCTGCGCTGAGGCTATGCTGGCCGGTAAGGCTCCCGTCACCGCCTGCGCTCCCGCCGGTCCCGAGAATGCTGCCAAGATCGCTGCCATTCTGGGTATGGAAGCTCCCTCCGGCGAAAAGATGGTCGCCCACGTTCTGTGCAACGGCGGCATCAACGCCAAGAAGAACTTCGAGTATCGCGGCGTCAACGACTGCCTGGCCGCCACCAAGGTTGCCGGCGGCAGCGTGCTGGAATGCAAGTACGGCTGCTTCGGCTTCGGCTCCTGCGTGGCCGCCTGCCAGTTTGATGCCATCCACATCGGCGAGAACGGCGCTGCCGTCGTCGACAAGGAAAAGTGCACCAACTGCGGTGCCTGCCGTGAGGCTTGCCCCCGCAAGCTGATCGTGGAGGTCCCCTACTCCAAGAAGGTGTTCGTCAACTGCTCCAACAAGGACAAGGGCGCCGCTGCCGCTAAGGTCTGCGCCGTTTCCTGCATCGGCTGCGGTCTGTGCGAGCGCACCTGCAAGTTCGACGCCATCCATGTTGTCAACAACGTGGCCGTCATCGACTACGACAAGTGCAAGGGCTGCACCATGTGCGCCAAGGCCTGCCCCAAGAACGCCATTGAACCCATCCCCACCGCTGAGGAGAAGGAAAAGTTCAAGGCCGCTCAGAAGGCTGCTGCCGAGCGTAAGGCTGCCGCTGCCAAGGCCGCTGCCGAGAAGGCTGCCGCCGAGGCCGCTCAGAAGACTGAGTAATTACACCTTATCCATAGAGCCGTCTTCGGACGGCTCTATTTTTTTCTTGCTTTTTCCCCATAACAGGCGTATGATGAAACCAAGATCAGGCAGAGTAGGTCTCTGTGTGTTGCAAAGTGCCGGCGGGACGGGGAGTTGTCCGCCGGACGAAACGGCCGCTGCGCCGTGCAGTACAGACGCCGCATCCCGCTGCCGCATATCTGGACTGTGGGTGTTTTCCCTCACTCCTCTGTGCGGCTGACCCGTTTGGGCTGCCCCATACAGAGGAGGTTTTTTTATGAAATTGTACCGCACCCCCTTTTCCCGCAGCTATTGGCGCGATGCCGCCGCCGAACTGAAGGATCTGCGCAAGCTGGTGTTCGCCGCACTGATGATCGCCGCCTGCCTCATCCTCAACAAGTTCAAGATCCCCCTGGGTGAAAACCTGTCCCTCAGCGTCACCTTCCTGGCCCGGGCCCTGTGTGCTACCGTCTGCGGCCCCGTAGTCGCCATCGTCTTCGGCGCCGCCGAGGATACGCTGGGCTTTTTCATCGGCGGCTCCAACGGCCCCTATTTCCCCGGCTACATGATCACCACCATCACCGGCTGCGTCGTCTACGCTCTGTTCTTCTACCGCCAGCGCATTACCTGGTGGCGCATCATTCTGGCCAAGCTCCTCACCAACATCCAGAATGTGCTGCTGGGCTCTTTGTGGAGCGCTATGCTTTACAGTAAGGGCTACCTCTATTACATGACCACCAGTGCGTGGAAAAATGCCCTGTACCTCGTCCCTCAGATCCTGCTGCTGGCCCTGGTGCTGGCCGCCGTGCTGCCTGTGATACACCGGCTGCAGTGGGCGCCCCACCAGTTGGAAGGCAAAAAGATTCCCTGGAAATAATCTCATGTTCCCCAAGGACTGCGTCATCCGACGCAGTCCTTTTTCTTGTTCACAAATCGTTTACCTCCCTGCTATTGACTTTATAGGCAAGGGGTGGTAAACTTCCTTTAGCACTCAAGAGAGAAGAGTGCTAAAGGAAGGACTGCTATGGAATTAACCGACCGCAAAAAGCAAATATTGAAGATCGTGGTGGAAGGCTATGTGGCCACCGCCGATCCGGTAGGTTCCAAGGCCATTGCCGAGAAGATGCCCGGAAAGATCAGCTCCGCCACCATTCGCAACGAGTTGGCGGATCTGGTGGAAATGGGCTATCTGGAGCAGCCCCACACCTCCGCCGGACGCATCCCGTCTCCCAAGGGCTATCGGCTGTATGTCAACGAGCTGATGGAGCAGCACACCCTGACCGCTGAGGAGACCGACTCCATCAACAGCGCCCTGACCGGGAAGCTGGCGCAGGTGGATCAGGTGGTGTCGCAGGCCGGACAAATGGTATCCCGCTTCATGGGCTACCCCGCCTACGCCATTGCCGAAGGCCGCAGCGACGTCACGGTACGCCGCTTTGAGCTGATCGGCGTGGACGAACAGAGCTTCATCGCCGTAGTGATGCTGTCCGACAGCCGGGTGAAGAGCCAGCTGATGCAGCTGCAGCTCAGCGTGGACAGCCGGCGCCTGCCGGAAATGGGCCATCTTTTGAATACCCACTTCACCACCATTCCCGCACAGGAGATCAGCCTGCGGCTGATGAATCTGTCCGACCAGGTGGAAGGAAGCTGGTTTTTGCTGCTGCATCAGGTTTGTGACTACGCCTGCGAGCTGCTGCGGCAGGCATCGGGCCAGTCGGTATTTACCGGCGGCACCAGCCAGCTGCTGAAGTTCCCGGAATACCGGGATGTGGATAAAGCGCAGGAGCTGATGAGCTTCATGGTGGACAGCAAGGAAAATCTGCCCGTCCCCATGGGCGACAGCCCCATGCAGATCCTCATCGGCCCGGAAAACGTCAACGACGCCCTGAAGGAAAGCAGCGTAGTCATTGCCAGCTACGATATTGGAGATCATATGAGAGGACTGGTGGGCGTGGTCGGCCCCACACGTATGGATTACGCCACGGTGGCCGCCCGGCTGAGCTATTTCGCCGAAAGCCTGAGCCGCATGTTCGGCAAGCCCCAGTTACCCACAAAGGAGGAAACACAGCAATGAGCGAAAAGGAAAAGAAGGATCTTCCCACGGAAGAGACACCGGTGGAGGCCACCGAGGCCGCACCCGAGGCTCCTCAGACCGAGGAAACCTACACCCTGACCCGGGAGCAGATGGAGAAAATGGAGCAGCTGGCCCAGATGCTGGCCGAAAGCAGCGACAAATATCTGCGTCTCGCCGCCGAATATGACAACTACCGCAAGCGCACCGTCAAGGAAAAGGAAGGCCTGTACAGCGCCGCCAAAGCCGACACCGTCAAGCCTTTCCTGGACGTGTACGACAACCTCATCCGCGGCGCCGCCCAGTACAGCGAAGGCGATCCCAACCGCACGGGCCTGGAGATGATCTGCAAGCAGTTCGTCGAGGTGCTCGCCAAGCTGGGCGTGACGGAGATCGACGCTCTGGGCAAGCCCTTTGATCCCCAGCTTCACAACGCCGTGATGCACGTGGAGGATGAAGAGATCGAAGAGAGCACCGTGGTGGAAGTTTTCCAGAAGGGCTTCATCATGGGCGACAAGGTCCTGCGCTTTGCCATGGTCAAGGTGGCAAACTAAAAAGAAATTCCGGGCAAACGCCCACTTAATAGATCAAAAACAAACACTTTATCATATTTAGGAGGAACAAATTATGTCCAAAGTTATCGGTATTGACCTGGGTACCACCAATTCCTGCGTAGCCGTCATGGAAGGCGGCGAGGCAGTCGTTATTGCCAACGCTGAAGGCAACCGCACCACCCCCTCCGTCGTGGCTTTCTCCAAGACCGGCGAGCGCATGGTGGGTCAGGTGGCCAAGCGTCAGGCCATCACCAACCCCGACCGCACCATTTCTTCCATCAAGCGTGAGATGGGCAGCGACTACCGTGTCAACATTGACGGCAAGGCCTATACGCCTCAGGAGATCAGCGCCATGATCCTGCAGAAGCTGAAGGCTGACGCCGAGAGCTATCTGGGCACCACCGTCACCGAAGCCGTCATCACCGTCCCCGCCTACTTCACCG
>JAFQFC010000025.1 GCA_017415775.1 Oscillospiraceae bacterium | reverse complement strand
GCAGCTCCGCCGCGTAGAGCTCGGCGTCCACGCCGTAGTTGGCAGCCACCGCCGGGTGGACCTGACCGAACACGCCCAGCTTTTCCTCACCGATGTACAGCGCCGCGCAGCGGCCGGGGTGGTAGGAGGGATTGTCCTTCACGGCCTCAAAGCGCACATCCTCACAGCGCAGGGTATCCAAAATGGCCTCGATCATGCCCTTCATGGTGAAGAAATCGGTGTCGCCGTAAGCGCCCAGAGTCAGCACCTTGCGCTCGATGGCCAGACCGTCCTCGCCGCCCAGCGCATAAGTGCGGGCCAGCTCGTACAGGCGCACGTTCTTGTTGCGGTAGTTGTAGTTGCGGCTCAGGATCTCCAGCATGGAGGGCAGGGAGGTGGTACGCATAATGGAGGTGTCCTCGCCCAGAGGATTGAGGATCTTGAAGCTCTCACGGCGCGCGTCGTCAGCTGCCCAGCGGATCTTGTCGTAGTAAGTGGGGGAGATGAAGGAGTAGGTGATGATCTCGTCATAACCCATGCCACGGCAGGCGGCACCCAGATGCTGCTCCATCAGCTGCTCGGCGTTGTAGCCGCCACGGGTGGTCTCACCGCTGACCAGCGTGCAGGGAATGTTGTTGTAGCCGTGGAAACGGGCCACTTCCTCAGCAAGGTCGGAGTAGTGCACCACGTCGCCGCGCCAGGAGGGAACGGTGATGGTCTCGCCGTCCACGCCGAAGCCCAGCTTGGTGAGGATCTCCTGCATCTCAGCCACGGACACGTCGGTGCCCAGCAGGGCGTTGACCTTGTCGGGACGCAGCTCCAGCACGGTGGGATGGGGCACGAAGTTCAGAATGTCGATAACGCCGTCCAGCACTTCGCCGGCGCCCAGCAGTTCCACCAGCTCGCAGGCACGATCCACGGCGGGCAGGGTGTTCATGGGGTCGAGGCCCTTTTCGAACTTGGCGGAAGCCTCGGTACGCATGCCCAGAGCCAGAGCGCCCTTGCGGATGCAGGTGCCGTCGAAGCAGGCGGACTCGAACACCACGTCGGTGGTGTCGTCCACGATCTCGCTGTTCATGCCGCCCATGATACCGGCCAGACCCACAGCACGGGTCTCGTCGGCGATGACCAGATGGTTGGCCGTCAGCTTGCGGACGTTGCCGTCCAGGGTGGTCAGCTCTTCGCCTTCCTCTGCACGGCGGACGATGATCTTGCCGCCCTTGACGTAGCGGTAGTCGAAGGCGTGCATGGGCTGGCCGTATTCCATCATCACGTAGTTGGTGATGTCCACGATGTTGTTGATGGGACGCACGCCCATGGCACGCAGGCGCTCACGCATCCACTTGGGGGAGGGGCCGATCTTCACATTACGCACCATGCGGGCGGTGTAGCGGGGCACCAGATCCTCGGCGGGCGTCTCCACGTCCAGCAGATCGACGAGGCAGCCCTCGGCGCCGCCCTTCACCTCGGGGGTGTGGAGGGTCAGGGGAGCGTCAAAGGTGGCGCTGGCCTCACGGGCCAGACCGATCACGCTCAGGCAGTCGGGGCGGTTGGGGGTGATCTCGAATTCCACCACATGGTCGTCCAGACCCACGGCGTCACAGATGTCCTGACCGACAGCCAGGTCGGTCAGCTCAGCGTCGTCACTGAGGATCCAGATGCCGTTTTCGTAAGCGGTGGGGAAGTCACGCTGGTCCAGACCCAGCTCCTTGAAGGAGCACAGCATGCCGTCGGACAGCTCGCCGCGCAGCTTGCCGCTGTGGATCTCGATGCCGCCGGGCAGCTTGGCGCCGTCCAGAGCCACGGGCACCAGAGCGCCCTCGGTGACGTTCTGTGCGCCGGTGACGATCTGGATGGCCTCTTCGCCGCCCACATCCACCATGCACACGAACATGTGGTCGCTGTTCTCGTGGCGCTTGATGGAAACCACACGGCCAACCACAACATTTTCAATATCGCTGCCCTGCACCTCGGTGACTTCCACCTTGGAGCCGGACAGGGTCATTTCTTCGGCAAACGTACGGTCGTCAGCGGTGACGGTGACGAACTCATCCAGCCATTTTCTGCTCAGATTCATAACTCAAATTCCTCCCTTTTTTAGAACTGCTCGAGGAAGCGGACGTCGTTCTCGAAGATCAGGCGCAGGTCGGCGATCTTGAAGCGGCGCATGGCCAGACGCTCCAGACCCATGCCGAAGGCCCAGCCGGTGTACTCCTCGCTGTCGATGCCGCTCATCTCCAGCACCTTGGGGTGGACCATACCGGCGCCCAGCACCTCGATCCAGCCCTCGCCCTTGCAGGTGGGGCAGCCCTTGCCGCCGCACTTGTGGCACTGCACGTCCATCTCGCAGCTGGGCTCGGTGAAGGGGAAGTGGTGGGGACGGAAACGGGTGACGGTACCCTCGCCGAACAGCTCTTCCATGACGGCGTTCAGGGTGCCCTTCAGGTCAGCCATGGTCACGCCCTTGTCGATGACCATGCCTTCCACCTGATGGAACATGGGGGAATGGGTGGCGTCCACCTCGTCCTTGCGGTACACACGGCCGGGAGCGATGATGCGGATGGGCAGCTTCATGGTCTCCATGGCACGCACCTGCATGGGGCTGGTCTGAGAGCGCAGCATTACACGGCTGTCCTCATCGAAATAGAAGGTGTCGGACCAGTCACGGGAGGGATGACCCTCTTCGGCGTTCAGCTTGTCAAAGTTGTAGCTGGCCAGCTCCACCTCGGGACCGTCCAGAACGGTAAAGCCCATGCCCACGAAGATCTCCTTGATCTCGTCCAGAGCCTTGTACATGGGGTGCTTGTGGCCGATGCGCACTTCCTTGCCGGGGATGGTGACGTCAATGGCCTCGTCGATGAGCTGCTGTTCCAGCTTGGCGGCGGCCAGACGCTCACGGGCCTCGTCAATGGCCTTTTCCAGCGTGGCACGCACCTCGTTGGCCACCTGACCCATGACGGGGCGCTCCTCGGCGCTCAGCTTGCCCATCTGCTTGAGAAGGTTGGTCAGCTCGCCCTTCTTGCCCAGATACTTGACACGCAGGGCTTCCAGTTCCTCAGAAACGGTGGTGGCGGCAATGGCCTCCAGAGCGCTGCTGCGGATGTTTTCCAGTTGCTGTTTCATGATACAATTTCCACTCCTTATATGGGTTTCTCGGGAGTTTTGGGCAACAAAAAAGCCCTTTCCTCCCAGCATAGGGACGAAAGGACAACATACTTCCGTGGTACCACCCAAATTCGCCGCACGCAGCGGCGCACTCGTTTCCCGTTAACGGAGGATGACCCGTCCGTGCATTTCCTCACGGCAGCTCCCGGGCGAACACAGCGCTGCGATCCCAGACCGGCTTTCAGCCGCTGACCGGTCCTCTCTGGCGGATGCGTTGTGCACTGTACTTCCCATTCAACGCTTTTTACTCAACGATATTATTTATAGCATAGTGAGAGAAAAGTTGCAAGGGGGAATTTCTCTGCTTTTCGATGAAAAACTCTCGCATTGACGGTCGAAAGGTGGTATACTGTACAAAACTGTGGGAAAGGAGCTGCCGCTATGAGATGCATTGACCGCACTTTCGTGAAAAGAATTCTGCCTGATCGTGACCCGGGCGGCCACAAGGGCACCTTCGGCAAGGTGCTGTGCGTAGGCGGCAGCGTGGGCTATACCGGCGCCCCCGTTTTCGCCAGTCGTGCCGCTGTGCGTACCGGCTCGGGGCTGGTGTTCCTGGCTGTGCCGGAAAGCATCTGGCAGGTGGCCGCCGTGAAAAGTGACGAGGCCATGCCCTTTCCGATGCCGGATAGGGACGGCAAGCTCCACGGCTGCTGGAAGGCGCTGTCTGCAAGAGCCGAAGGCTGCGACGCCGTGCTCTACGGCTGTGGCCTGGGCCGCAGTCCGGGACTGGACGAGATGATGCGGGATGTGCTGACACTGCCGCAGCCGCTGGTGCTGGACGCCGACGGCATAAACGCCCTGGCCGGTCATATGGATGTACTGAAGCGCCGCAGCGCCGTCACGGTGCTGACGCCCCACGAGGGGGAGTTTGCCCGCATCGGCGGCGACCTGCGCCGCAGCCGCATTGATGCGGCGGTGGATTTCGCCCAAACCTACGGCGTGTACATGGTCCTCAAAGGCCCCGGCACGGTGGTGGCTGCGCCGGACGGGCGCTACGCCGTCAACACCACCGGCAACGACGGTATGGCCAAGGGCGGCAGCGGCGATGTGCTGGCCGGTATGCTGGTGTCCCTTCTGGGGCAGGGCATGGACGCCTTCGACGCCTGCTGCGCCGCTGTGTATCTCCACGGTTTGGCCGGTGATCTGGCTGCTGCCGACAAGGGAAAGCGGGGCATGACACCCACCGACCTTTTGGAGCAGATCCCTTACGCAATCAAAGAAACAGAACAATAACGGGATCGTGGAAAGCCTCCGTATTTTGAAAAAACGGAGGAGATCACGTGAAAAAAGTTTGCCTTTTGGCCCTCGCCCTGACGCTGCTGCTGTGCGGCTGCGGCAAAGGGGAGGAGGAAGCGGCCCGGGCGCTGCAAAGCCGCTGGGCCCACATGGAGTCCCTGACCACGGAGTCGGAAGTCACCTGCCATCTGGCGGGGGAGAGCCGCAGCTTCACCGTGGTCACCACCTGCACGGAGGAAGGCGCTACCACCACCATCACCGCCCCGGCGGAGCTGGCGGGTCTCAGTGCCACCGTGTCGGGGGAGGAACTGCTGCTGCGCTACGAAGGGGCGGCCCTGTCGGCGGGCGTACCCCAATACCTGTCTCCGGCGGCCTGCGTGCCGTATCTGGTGCGCTCCGTGGCGGAGGGTTACCTGCTGGAATACGGCGCCGAAACGCTGGACGGACTGGACTGCGTCCGTGCCGCCTTCGATACCACCGCCCCCGACGGCAGCAAGATCCTCTGCACCGTTTGGTTTGAGACGGAGACGCTGGCGCCCCGCTATACGGAATTTTCCACCGACGGTGCGGTGGTACTGACCATCCGCACCCTGTCGTTTACCATGAAAGAGAAAGAAGGATAAGACCATGGAATCCACTCTGCGAAGAACCTGGGCCGAAATCGATCTGGACGCTTTGGCTCATAATTATCATACCCTGCGGGCCCACGTGGGTGCTGCGGTGAAGTTTCTGGGCGTGGTGAAGGCCGATGCTTACGGCCACGGCGCCGTGGAGGTCTCCCGGGTGCTGCAGGAGCTGGGCGCCGACTATCTGGCCGTGTCCAGCGTGGACGAGGCCATGGAACTGCGGAAAAACGGCATCACCATGCCTGTCCTCATTCTGGGCCATACGCCCCGGGAGCAGGTGGGCCTGATGATCGAGCATCATATCACCCAGGCCGTCACCTGCCGGGCCAAGGCGGTGGAATACAGCGAAGAGGCTGTGCGCTGCGGCGGCGAGCTGACGGTGCATATCAAGGTGGACACCGGTATGTCCCGTCTGGGCTATCTGTGCGCCGGCCGTCACTTTGAAACCGGCGTGCAGGGCATCTGCGACGCCTGCGCCATGCCGGGCCTGCGGGCCGAGGGCATCTTCACCCACTTCGCTGTGGCCGATGAGGAGACCCACAGCAGCGACGTCTATACCGCCGGACAGCTGGATCTTTTCAACGAGGTCATCCGTGCCGTGGAAGAGCGCCGGGGCGAAGCCTTCACTCTCCACCACTGCGCCAACACCGGCGCCACCGCCGGCTGGCCCGAAACGTATATGGATATGGTGCGCCCGGGCCTGCTGCTCTATGGCTGCGGCGACTATGCCGAAGGGCTGGGATTGCAGCCGGTGATGACCCTCAAAACCACCGTCAGCACCATCAAGGTTTACGACGAAGGCACGTCCGTCAGCTACGGACGGCTTTATACCACCCCCTGCACCACCCGCATGGGCGTGCTGCCCTACGGCTATGCCGACGGCTTCCAGCGCAGTCTCTCGGATAAGTGCGCTCTCATGACCGACTACGGCGCTGCGCCCCAGCGTGGCCGCATCTGCATGGACATGTGCATGATCGACCTGACGGACTTGCCGCAGGTGGACGTGGGCGACGAGGTGGAGATCTTCGGTAAGCGGCTGAGCGTCAACGATCTGGCCGCATTGGGCGGTACGATCCCCTACGAGCTGACCTGCGCCGTCAGCAAGCGTGTGCCCCGCATCTACTACCGTAACGGCGAAGAAGTGGGCCGGGAGCTGCTGCTGCGTTTTTAAGGCACCTCTGCCGCCTGTCTGACATAGGATAAACCGGGACGAAGAGAACACCCTTTGGGCGTATAAATTCCGCGGCTGCGTGGGAGAATGAAAGTGACCCGAATCAATGGCGGGTACTTCTTCTCGGCGGAGTGTGAGCGTTGTGGAACCCATTGTCAAGCGCGGCGAGATCTATTACGCCGACCTCAGTCCCGTGGTCGGCAGCGAGCAGGGGGGCGTGCGCCCGGTGCTGATCGTGCAGAACGATACCGGCAACCGCCACAGCCCCACGGTGATCGCGGCGGCCATCACTTCCCAGACGGGGAAGGCGAAGCTGCCCACCCATATCGAAGTGGCGGCAGACCGCTGCGGCCTGCCCAAGGATTCGGTGATCCTGCTCGAGCAGATCCGTACGCTGGATAAGCGGCGGCTGCGGGAGCGGATGGGCAAGGTGGACGGCACGGTCATGGAACAAGTGGATACGGCCATTGCGGTCAGCTTCGGACTGAGCCGCAGCCGTCTGGTGTAAAAAAGAACAGGGACTGGCATCGAAAGCCGCTCTCGTGCGTAGACTGCATGGGAGCGGCTTTTTTGCGGATAAAATGCCTCGCAGAGTTTCGCCGCTTGCGGCGAAATAAAATCAAATTCGTTTTTTCTACCGACATGTGCGGGAGGAAAAACACTTCTCAGCGCACAAGTGTGCGAGCGAAGCGAGTGCACCCCAAGAGTACTTGCCGCCGCAGCCGATCACTTTGTTCTCGGGCGTCGGCTGGCGCGCAGCAGTGTGCTGCAAAAGCTACTCCAAAAGGCTTTAGCCTTTTGGAGTAATCAATGTGGGGGAGCGGCTTTTTTGCGCTCCGGGGGAGGGACAGCGCTTGAACCTGTATCTGGAAGACGGCAGCGTTGCCGGATCGGCGTCGGTGCGGCAGGTGGGGGACGACCTTCTCTTTTCCGTGTCGGCCCGGCTGAGCGCCGGTCTGTGGCGCATCGTGGCCCACGGCAGCGGCGGAGCGCTGGCGCTGGGGGTCATGGAGGGCGGCGGTGTGTGGCAGCGCCGCTTTTCCTCCCGGCTGGCCGGCGGACTGGGCGAGGTGGACCGGCTGACGGCAAGCCGCTGCGCACCTGCGCGGATGGAGAGCGAATGGCAAGGGTGCCGCGGCGACGAAGCTCCCGGCCTGCCGCCCGGTTCCCTGTGCCGCCGCCACGGCGGCGGCTGCACGCTGGCCCTCCCATGGCGTGAGGACGGCCCCTTCCCGTGGCCGGAGCGGTTCTGCCTTGCCCGCACAGGGGTCATGGCGGGCCGTCTCTGGGTCTTTTACGCCCTGGACCAGACGGGCGAGGCTGTTTTGAGCGAAGAAAATTGAAAAAAACCGTCTTTCCCTCTACCATATCTTGTGGTGCTGTGGTATAATACCATTAAATATAGCCGCATTGCAGCGGCGGAAGGGTGTGTACAGATAGATGAGATGTCCCTATTGTGGTTATAAAGAGAGCAAGGTCGTGGATTCCCGCCCCGCCGACGAAGGCAGCAGCATCCGCCGCCGCCGTGAATGCCTGCAGTGCGAGAAGCGCTTTACCACCTATGAAACGGTAGAAAGCCTGCCCATGGTGGTCATCAAGAAGGATGGCAGCCGCCAGAGCTTCGACCGCAGCAAGATCCTGCAGGGCATCCAGCGCTCCTGCGAAAAGCGCCCCGTGTCCGTGGCCGATATGGAACGCATGGCCACCGAGATCGAGCAGGAGATCCAGAACTCTCTGGAGCGTGAGGTCAGCACCGAGATCATCGGCGAAAAGGTGATGGAGAAGCTGAAGAAGGTGGACGAGGTGGCCTATGTCCGCTTCGCCTCCGTGTACCGCCAGTTCAAGGATATCGACACCTTCATGCACGAGCTGAGCAAGCTGCTGAATGAGAAGTAAGACGCCAAAAATTCCCGGCTTTCGGCCGGGAATTTTTTCGTTTACAGCACATTCTCCACTCGTACCTGTTCCATCTCGCACAATAGCTGCAATGCCGAGCGCAGATCGGCGATGTGGGCCCGGAACTCCACGCTGTCCTCTTCCTCCGCCAGCACCAGCGCACGGCGGAAAAGACCCTCTGCCTCGTTCAGCGCATCGTGCTCCGTGGTGACGTGCAGCCACAGTCCCTGCCGCTGCCAGCGGCTGTACAGCGCTTCCAGCCGCATTTCCGCTGCTTCCCATTCCTCCTGCAAAACCAACTCGTCGATGACGGAGAGTTCCGCATCCCACTCGCCGCATCGCTGCGTCAGCCACCAGCCGTTCCACAGACACAGCCCCAGCAGCGCCGCCAGCACGGCGGCGGGGATGGCAAACGACTTCATTTTGATTCCTCCTTCAAAACGCACACCACGCTGCCCGCCTCGTCCACCGTCAGGAGAAACACATCCTCCGTCCGGGCGGCCCCCGCCTTTCGCAGCTGGCCCAGCAGCCATTTTTCCTCATACCCGGCGCTGCGGAGATTCTGCCGCAGCAGCCGCCCGTCGTTGATGATGATCCGGGGCAGGAACAGATCGTCTGCCACCGTTACCCCCGCCTGGGCAGGCGTCAGAGGCTGATCCTTGGGGTAGAGGAGGACGGACAGCTGCCCGCTGGTCTCCAATACGGCGTATTTTACCGTCTTGAGGTCGGTGACGCCCTGACAGCGCAGCTCCTCCATCAGCTCATCCACCGTCAGCCGGTTGCGGCTCATAGCTTCCTGCCGGATCTCCCCGTGGCGGATGATCACCGTGGGCTCGCCGCAGATGAGGCTGCGAAACCGCACGCTGCGCAGGCTCCATTGGCTGAACAATACGCTCATGCACAAAATCACGGCAATGGGCAGCACGCCGCTGAGGAGGGGGATACCGAAATCCTGCATAGGCACGGCGGCAAGGTCGCTTAAGAGCATGGTCAAAACCAGCTCGTTGGGTTCCAGCTCTCCGATCTGCCGCTTGCCGGTGAGCCGCAGGCCGAGGATGAGCACCAGATAGAGAATCACAGTGCGGAAAAACGCAGTGGCCACGCAATCACTCCTTTTGGCATAGTTTGTGCGGCCCAAAGTGCAATATGCGCCCGTTGAAAGCGGACGGAAATTGTGCTATCATCGACGTAAAGAGGGGGGGAAGCGCATGATCGTTCTTATCGCCGGGGCATCCCATACGGGCAAAACGCTGCTGGCCCAGAAGCTGTTGGAAAAGTACGGCTGGCCGTACCTGTCCATTGACCACCTGAAGATGGGCCTGATCCGCAGCGGCCATACAGACCTGACACCTATGAGCGAGGACGATGCCCTGACGGCCTATCTTTGGCCTATCGTCCGGGAAATGGTGAAAACAGCGGTGGAGAATGGGCAGAACCTCATAGTGGAGGGCTGCTACATCCCCTTCGATTGGCAGAAGGATTTCGAAGCGGAATATCTTGCCCATATCCGCTATCTTTGCCTCGTCATGAGCGAAGATTATATCCGCACCCATTTCGGTGATATCCGCCGCCACGCCGATGCCATCGAGCATCGTCTGGATGACGATTACACGCTGGAATCCGCACTGGAGGATAACGCCCGTATCCTCTGCCTTGCCCGCAAGCATGGGGTGGATTACCACCTCATCGACGGGGAATATGCGGTGGATGGGCTATTGTGAACAGGAAAGGAAGGGGGGAGCAAATCCCCTCTTCCTTTTTCCCGCCGCTTGCGTTATAATACTCTTAACTATGTCAAAACAACGGTAAAGGAGCGTGCGTGATGGTACCTGAACTGGAAAAGGCGTTGGCCGGGGCCAAAACCATGTCCATCGTGGGCATGTGCAAAAACGCCGGCAAGACCACCGTACTGAACTGGATCTTACAGAATACGGGCCGTGAGCGTGTGCTGGGCCTCACCTCCATCGGCCGTGACGGCGAGTCCACCGACGTGGTCACCGGCACGGAAAAGCCCAGCATCTTCGTCCCTGAGGGAACGCTGATCGCCACGGCCAAGGATATGCTGCGTCTGGGCGACGTGACCAAGGAGATCATGGCCACCACCGGCATCCCCACGCCGCTGGGCGAGGTGGTGGTGATGCGTGCCCGCAGCGACGGCTATGTGCAGATCGCCGGACCTTCCATCACCACCCAGCTGAAGGCCGTCAGCGAACTTTTCTTTGAACTGGGCGCCGACCAGTCCATCATCGACGGCGCACTGGGCCGCAAGTCCCTGGGCGCCCGGGCCGTGGCTGAGGGCATCATCCTCTGCACCGGCGCCAGCTATCACATGAGCATGGACAAGGTCATCGAGGATACGCTGAACATCTACCGCATCATGAATCTGCCCAAGGCCGACACCCTGCCCCCCGAGGTGGAGGGTACGCTGGAAAAGACCCTCAAGCAGCACGGCGAGGCGCTGGTCAACGGCGCACTCACCGACACCATGGTGGTGCCGCTCCTTCGAAGCGGCGTTCTGCGGGGCGGCCGCCTGGTGGTCCGTGACCCCAGCAAGGTGCTGCTGAAGCCCGATACGCTGGATAAGCTCCAGACCCGTGGTGTGGCCCTGCAGGCGGTGGACGCCGCCCGTACCCTGTGCGTCACCATCAACCCGGTGTCGGCCTACGGCTGGAAGTTCGACAAGGATGAGTTCCGCCGCCGCATGAGCGAAGCGGTGGATGTGCCCGTCATCAATGTAAAGGAGGCGCTGAAATGATCGCCATTCGTTTTGAAGAGAGAGAGAAGATCGGCCTGCAGTATGCCCTGGAGACCCTCCACGGCTGCAGTCCCTTCGGTATCGAAAAGATCCGCCGTCTGCGCTTCTACGCTCCCGAGGAGCGTGCCGAGCTGGAAGACGAGCTGTATAACGTGGAGCAGGCTGCCCGCTATGGTGAGGAATTCAAGGCTGTCTATGACAAGCTGTGCATGCTTCTTTGCCAGATGAAGGAGATCCGCGGCACCATGCGCCGCATCAAGAACGGCGACACGCCCGACCATGTGGAGCTGTTTGAGCTGAAAAATTACCTGCAGCGCATGGAGACGCTGATCCCGCTGGTGCAGCAGGTGGACGAGAAGGCA
The DNA here is from genome assembly GCA_017415775.1 of Oscillospiraceae bacterium. Taxonomy (GTDB): domain Bacteria; phylum Bacillota; class Clostridia; order Oscillospirales; family Oscillospiraceae; genus Vescimonas. Next base: position 2,323 of record JAFQFC010000025.1, on the reverse strand, counting down.
CAGTTCAAGAACCTTGCCTTCCACGATCCCGCCGTGGCCCTGGCGGTGCTGGATCCGGAGAACACCCGATCCCGTGGCTTCTACATTCCCGACAGCGCCACGCAGAAGCTGCGTGAGATCCGCCAGGCCAAAAAGCAGATCGAAGAGCAGCTCTACCACGCCGTCACCGACGCTGAGAAGGACGAGCTGCGCCAGCGCCGTACCCGCATCTGCGCCGAAGAGGACAGCGAGGAGATGAAGGTCCGCAAGGCCATGGGCGCCAGCCTCGCCCCGTTGGCCGACGATATTCTGGAGGACATCGAGAACGTGGGCCGTCTGGACTTCCTGATCCAGAAGGCACGCTTTGCCCTGCGCTACGGCGGTATTCGCCCCCAGATCACCGACGGTGAGCTGGAGCTCATCGACATGGTGAACCCGGAGCTGGTGGACCTGCTGGCCGAGAAGGGGAGAGCCTTTGTTCCCGTGTCCATTCAGCTCCGCCGTGGTGCCACCGTCATCACCGGCGCCAACATGGGCGGCAAGTCCGTGGCCATGAAGACCGTGGCGCTGAATGTGGCCCTGTTCCAGGCCGGCTTCCTGGTCTGTGCCGAGGAGGCGAAGCTGCCCCTGTTCCACAGCGTGCAGATGCTCTTTGATGATCTGCAGTCCATCCAGTCAGGCCTCTCCGGCTTCGGCTCCGAGATCGTCCAGTTCCAGAAGGCGCTGGGTGAGGTGGAGCAGGGCTACGCCCTCTTCCTGCTGGACGAGTTTGCCCGCGGCACCAACCCCGACGAGGGCGCCGTTATCGTGCAGGCCGTCACCCGCTACCTCAACGGCGTCAACGCCATCAGTCTGCTGACCACCCACTACGACAAGGTGGCAGAAAATGCCAACGCCCACTACCAGATCATCGGTCTGCGTGACGTGGATCCCGACCAGATCCGCAACGAGCTGAAGGCCACCGGCGACGACGGTATCCAGGTCATCGCCCGCCACATGAACTACGGCCTCTACCGGGTGGAAGGCAAGGCCGACTGCCCCCGTGACGCACTGAACATCTGCCGAATGCTGTCTCTCAAGCCGGAGATCCTGGCTCAGATCGAGCAGTCGTATTGATAGATGGCGTCAGGCGCAGGGGAATGGAAGCGGAGAAAGAATATGCAATAAAAATTCATCTCCAAGATAAAAAATTATTGTCTATTTTCTCACGAACTCCCTTGACAAAAAGACTGAAAGTTGTATAATTTAGACAGCGAATTCTGTTAATAGTCAATAGAGGCGCGGAGAACAGGGTACCGGTCTGCAATAGGTACAGGCACTTGCAAAAGCAGATCGGGAAGGGGTTTTCCGCCGAAAGGACGGAGTCGGCCTGCGCTTTTGTCCTTGGTTTCGTCGTGTAAGCGGCGATACTGTCATGTTTTCTTATGAGACATGGAGCGCTATTGGTCAACCAGTTGACCAATAGCGCTTTTTTTCACGCCCAAAGGAAACTGCGCCAAGGTACAAACAGGCAGAATTCTGTGAGCAATTCCCGACAAAAACAAGAAAAAATTATTTTTTAGGAGGAAATTTATCATGGAAAAGTACACTTCTACCCTGCGTCTGCGTATGAGCGCCAAGGATGCCCACTACGGCGGCAATCTGGTGGACGGCGCCCACATGGTGCACCTGTTCGGTGACGTGGCTACCGAGCTGCTGATCCTGTGCGACGGCGACGAGGGTCTGTTCTGCGCCTACGACAAGATCGAGTTCCTGGCTCCCGTGTACGCCGGCGACTATATCGAGGCTTACGGCGAGATGGAGAAGATCGGCAACACCTCCCGCGTCATGAACTTCGAGGCCCGCAAGGTCATCGTTTCCCGCCCCGACATCAGCGCTTCCGCCGCTGAGGTTCTGGAAGAGCCCATCGTTGTCTGCCGCGCTCACGGCACCTGCGTCACTCCCAAGGACTGCCAGCGTACCACCAAGAAGTAAGAGAGGGAAGTAAAGAATGGAAAAGCTGATTATCACTGCTGCTATCTGCGGCGCTGAGGTTACCAAGGAGCACAATCCTGCCGTCCCCTACACCAAGGAGGAGATGGTCCGCGAGGCCAAGTCCGCTTACGATGCCGGCGCTGCCGTCATCCATGTCCACGTCCGTACCGACGATGGCCAGCCCACTCAGGACAAGGCTCGTTTCGCCGAGATCCTGCCCGCCATCCAGGAAGCTTGCCCCGGCGCTATCATCATCCCCTCCACCGGCGGCGCCACCTGGATGACCGCTGAGGAGCGTCTGCAGCCCACCGAGCTGATGCCCGAGATGGCCACTCTGGACTGCGGTACCTGCAACTTCGGCGACGACATC
>JAFQFC010000024.1 GCA_017415775.1 Oscillospiraceae bacterium | reverse complement strand
TTCTTCCAGTGTAAAATGTGTGTAGGACAATATACAGATCTCCTCGTGTGCGTGTTTGTTGTGGTGACTACATTTTACACGATGGTTTGTATATTGTCTTTTATTTTTCGAAGTGTTGCACTTCAAATTGTAATCTGCCCACCCCCCTTTAGGCAAGGGGGGTATAGAGGAATGTATTTGGACAGAGTGCCCGGACTGCGAAAGCGGTCCGGGTGCTTTTTTTGCTCCGAGGGAGAAAAATTTTCACCGTTTCCCGTTTTGTTGCCCTTTCACAGGCAAAAAAGGGCCTCGGGAGAGGGATAAGTGAAAGGCTTTTTTCAAAACAACAGGGAAAGGGAGGAATCCATATGCGTTTTCCACGGGTGAGAGAAGAGGACGGGCGGATGCTGCAGGGCGAGTGTGAGCTGTGCGGCGGCGACATCGCCGCTGGGCAGGAGTACTACCTCATCAACGGTCAGGTGATCTGCGAGGATTGTCTGGCGGCGTATGCACGGCAGTATTTTGCCGCCCACCTTTGCCGGGGAGGTGAGGACACATGGCGCTGAATGTCCCCTGGGAGCAGGTGCGCCGGGACTATGAGCAGGAGGGCGCTACCTATCAGGTGCTCTCAGAGCGCTACGGCGTGTCCACCTCCACCATCAGCCGCCGTGCCAGAGCAGAGGCGTGGGACAGGAACAACAGCGCCGGCCGGTGTCTGGCGGCGGTGACACGGCAGCTGATGGGCGCTGTGGAGGAGACGCTGACCGACCGCAGCGCCCCCGTCAGCGTGCGGGAGCTGAAGGACCTGACGGCGCTGGTGCGGGAGCTGCTGACGCTGCAGGAGCTGGCCGAAGGCCCACAGGCCCAGGACGAGAGCCTGCATGTGGTGCTGGAAGGGGAAGCGGAAAGCTGGGGGGCGTGACGCCAAAGGCGTCACAACGATGTCCGTTCCTGCGGAACGGATGATGTGCCCTGGGGGCATGATGCTTGCTGCGCAAATGATGCACGCCTGCGGCGCATGAGAACGGACAGCGCATCATGTTTCCGCATTGCGCAAACGCATCATGGAGCGTAAGCTCCGCATCATGTTGCGGCAGCGACGCATCATTTGTAAAGCTGTGAACGGGGGCAGAGGGTTGACGATCTCTCCGTCGTTGCCCGATATGACCCTGCATGTATGCAGGGTCGAGAAAAGGAAAGGAAAGATTCACATGACCACCATGACCATCCAGCGGCCCAATCCACGGCAGCGGGAGTTTCTGGAATGTCGGAAAAAGTACATCGCCTTCGGCGGGGCACGAGGCGGCGGCAAAAGCTGGGCCGTGCGCACCAAGGCACGGCTCATGGGATTGCGCTACGGGGGCATCCGCATGCTGCTGATCCGCCGCACCTATCAGGAATTGGAAAACAACCACCTGCGCTTTCTGCGCAGGGAGCTCCACGGCGTAGCGGAGTATCGCCACACCGCACGGCAGTTCCTCTTTTGCAACGGCAGCGTGCTGGACTTTGGCTACTGCGCCTGTGACGGCGATCTGGACCGCTATCAGGGCGCAGAGTACGACGTGATCTTCATCGACGAGGCCACCCAGCTGCGGGAGGAATGGCTGCGGCAGTTCGCCGCCTGCCTGCGTGGCGTCAACGATTTTCCCAAGCGGATCTACTACACCTGCAACCCCGGCGGGCCGGGCCACGGCTACATCAAGCGCCTCTTTATCGATCGGCGCTATCTGCGGGGGGAAAAGGGCGAGGACTACGCCTTCATCCCGGCCCGTGTGACGGACAACACGGCCCTGCTGGCGGCCCAGCCCGACTATCTGCGGCAGCTGCAGGCCCTGCCGGAAAAGCTGCGTCTGGCGTGGCTGGAGGGCCGGTGGGACATTTTCGAGGGGCAGTTCTTCGCTGAGTTCACCGACGATCCCACCCACTACGCTGACCGGCGCTTCACCCACGTCATCGAGCCCTTCGACATCCCGAGGGAGTGGCGGGTCTACCGCAGCTACGACTTCGGCTATGCCAAGCCCTTCTCCTGCGCCTGGTGGGCGGTGGATCACGACGGCGTCATCTACCGCATTCTGGAGCTGTACGGCTGCACCGACACCCCCGACGAGGGCGTGCGCTGGACGCCGGACCGGCAGTTCCAAAAGATCCGGGAGCTGGAGGACAACCATCCGTGGCTGAAGGGCCGGGACATCCGGGGCGTGGCCGACCCCGCCATCTGGGACACCAGCCGGGGCGAGAGCATCTACGAAACGGCGCTGAAGTACCGCATTTACTTCGACCGGGGGGACAACCGCCGTATTCCCGGCTGGATGCAGATGCATTACCGCATGAGCTTCGATGAAGAGGGCTATCCCCAGATGTACGTGTTCAACACCTGCCGGGCCTTTCTGCGCACGGTGCCGCTGCTCCTCTTCTCCGGCACGGAGGTGGAGGATCTGGATACCCATCAGGAGGACCACGTGGCCGACGAGTGCCGCTATTTCTGCATGTCACGGCCCATTGCGCCGGTGCGGCGGGAGACGGAGCGGCTCCCGGCGGAGGACCCGCTGGATCTGCACCGGGGACGGTTCAGATCCAACTAAGTTTGCCCCTTGCGGGGCAAGTGAAGTTTGGCGCTGCCAAGTGAAGTAGCTTCGCTGAGAAGTTTCGCCTGCGGCGAAGTGGAGCAAGGGGGAAACTTTACTTCACTTTTGCCGTCAGAGCAAAAACTTCGCTGGCAGTCATGCCAACTTCACTGCAAGACGGAGTCTTGCAACTTCACCTTGCAAAAGTTGGCGGGGCGATGGGGACATCGCCCCCTACGGGTTGATCGGCAGACAGTGCGTAGGGGAGGGGCTCTGTCCCCTCCCGATTGGCGGGCGATTCATGAATCGTCCCCTACGGGGTTGCGGGGTGGCTTTGTAGGGCGGGCCGACCCCGGCCCGCCGAGGGGTGCGGTGTATCTCTCCCTCCGGCGCTGTGCGCCACCTCCCTCGTCAGAGGGAGGTTTTGGCGGAAGGGCAAGGGGGGTTAAAAATATTTTTTCCGATTTCCCATTTTTTTGCCTCTTTATGGGCAAAAAAGGGGCTTCGGGCGCCTATAGGTGAGAGGACTTTTTCTCACCGACGATGAAGGAGGTCAATACATGAACCAAACCATTTACACCAAGACCCGGCCTGCCATTGGCCCGGAGGAGGTACGCAAGGCGGCCCAGACGCTGGAGCAGTACCGCCGGGGCAAGAAGCAGCTGGAGCAGCGGCTCATCGAAAACGAGCAGTTCTGGAAGCTGCGCCACTGGCAGGAGATGGCCAAGCGTGGGCAGGGCGGCAACGGCGCCGATCCCCAGCCCACCAGCGCATGGCTGGTGAACTGCATCCTCAACAAGCACGCCGACGCCATGGACTGCTATCCCGAGCCTACGGTGCTGCCCCGTGAGCCCGGCGACGCCGCCGAGGCCGAAAAGCTCAGCCGCATCCTGCCGGTGATTTTGAAGCGTACCCGCTTTCGCAAGGTGTACGCCGACGCATGGTGGCGCAAGCTGAAATCCGGCTGCGCCGTGTACGGCGTGTTCTGGGACGGCAGCCGTGACGGCGGTCTGGGCGAGGTGGAGATCCGCAGCGTGGATCTTCTGCAGCTGTACTGGCAGAGCGGCGTCACCGACATTCAGGACTCGCCCCACCTCTTCGTGACGGAGCTGGTGGACAACGAGGCGCTGCTGCGCCGGTATCCCCAGCTGGAGGGCAAGCTGGGCGGCGGCCATTCGATCAGCCGCTATCTCTACGACGACACCGTGGACACCGCCGACAAGACCGTGGTGGTGGACTGGTACTACCACACGGAGCAGGAGGGCAGAAAAGTGCTGCAATACTGCAAGTTTGTAGGGGAAACCGTGCTGTATGCCTCGGAAAACGACGAGGAGCTGCGTGACCGGGGCTGGTACGACCACGGCCGCTATCCCTTCGTGTTCGACACCCTGTTCCCCGAGGAGGGCACGCCCTGCGGCTACGGCTACGTGGATCTGTGCAAATCGCCCCAGCAGCAGATCGACCTGATGAATCAGGCCATTTTGAAAAATGCGCTGGCCGGCGCCACGCCCCGATTCTTCATCCGCAGCGACGGTGCGGTGAACGAGGAGGAGTACGCCGACTGGACGCAGCCCTTCGTCCACACCAACGGCAATCTGGGGGCGGATTCCATTGCGCCCATCCAGTCCAGCCGTCTCGACGGCGTGTACGTGGCGTATCTGCAGAACAAGATCGCCGAGATGAAGGAGACGGCGGGCAACCGTGATGTGTCCAGCGGCGGCACCAGCGGCGGCGTGACGGCTGCCACCGCCATCGCCGCCTTGCAGGAGGCCGGCGGCAAGCTGAGCCGCAACATGATCGCCGACAGCTACGACGCCTTCAGCGACGTGGTGACGCTGGTGATCGAGCTGGTGCGCCAGTTCTACGGCCTGCCCCGTCAGTTCCGTCTGCTGGGCCGCAGCGGTGCGTTTGTCAGCTACGACAGCGCAGGACTGCAGATGCAGACCATCTCCGACGGTCTGGGGCAGCACTACCGTGTGCCGGAGTTCGATCTGGAGATCGAGGCCCAGGAGGAGAACCCCTACAAGACCATGGAGCACAATCAGCTGGCGCTGCAGCTGTACCAGATGGGCTTTTTCCGTCCCGAAATGGCCGATCAGGCCCTGCGCTGCCTGGCGCTGATGGATTTCAAGAACAAGGACGCCGTGGTGGCCGCCATCGAAGAGAGCGCCGCCGTTGGGACGCTCGCCGCAGTGGATGCGCCTGCCGTGACGCCTGCCAGGGTGGACGCCGTGGAGCAGGTCCGCCGTCAGGTGCAGCTGGGGGTGATGCCCCAATGATCCGGGTGCAGATTTGCAGCAACAGCGTGACCATGGAGGGCCACGCCGGCTACGGGAAAAAGGGCAGCGACATCGTCTGCGCCGCTGTCAGCACCCTGCTCTACGTGCAGGTGCGGCTGCTGGAGCGGCAGGACAAGCTGCGCACCTGCCGCATTGAACCGGGCCATGTGGTGCTGCTGCTTCGTGACGGGGCCGACGTGTCGGTGCTGGAGCTGGGCCTGCGGTGGCTGGCGGGGGAGTATCCACAGTTTGTTGTCATTGACAACAAACTGTGAATGATGTCCGTTCCCTGCGGAACGGATGATGTGCCCTGAGGGCATGATGTTTGCTGCGCAAATGATGCACGCCTGCGGCGCATGAGAACGGACAGCGCATCATGGAGCGTAAGCTCCGCATCATGTCGTGGCAGCGACACATCATTGGAGCGCATTTTGCGGGGGGCAGCGAAAGAAGAGCGCCCCTCATCCGTCAGCTTTGCTGACACCTTCCCCCAAGGGGGAAGGCAAAGTAGTAGTGGATTTGATGGGTGGTTGGGTGGCGAGGTCGTGGCTTACCACGGGAAGAAAGGAGCAGTATGGAAAACGAGATCCTACAGCAGCAGGTCGAAATGACTGACAACACGGGCGCAGCGGCTCCCGACGCCGGGGAGCATCAGGACTTTGAGGACCTGATCCGAGGCCCTTACAAGGAGGCGTTTGACCGGCGTGTGCAGAAGATCCTGGACGGACGGCTGCGCACCCTGCGCCGGGAGAACGAAGCCCTGCGCCATCGCCAGCAGCATCAGCAGGAGTCGGCCCGTGCCGCCTTTGCTGCGCTGGAAGCGGCCCAGCAGGAGGTGGGTGCGGTGTATCCCGAGTTCGACTGGCGGCGTGAGGTGGAAAACCGGGAGTTTTCCCGCCTGATCGCCGCCGGGGTAGCGCCCCGCACCGCCTACGAGGTGGTCCACAGCCGTGAGCTGATGGGCCGGGCCATGGCCTACGCCGCACAGCAGACGGCACGCCGGGCCGCCGGAACGGTGGCTGCCGGGGCAAGGCGTGTCCGGGAAGGCGGGGGACGCAGCACGGCGGTGAGCCGTGTGGATCCCCGGAAGCTGACCGGCAGCGAGCTGGCCGACATCCGCCGAAGGGTCATGGACGGGGAGAAGATCCGGTTTTGATGGCCGGAGGGCATCAAAATGATGTCCGTTCCCTGCGGAACGGATGATGTGCCCTAAGGGCATGATGCTTGCTGCGCAAATGATGCACGCCTGCGGCGCATGAGAACGGACAGCACATCATGTTTCCGCATCGCGGAAACGCATCATGGAGCGTAAGCTCCGCATCATGTCGCAGCAGCGACACATCATTGGAGCGCATTTTGCGGGGGGCAGCGAAAGAAGAGCGCCCCTCATCCGTCAGCTTTGCTGACACCTTCCCCCAAAGGGGAAGGCAAAGATGAAAGGAGAATTTTCAACAATGAACAACACCAAGAACATCCACCTGCAGCTGTTTGCAGGTGACATGAACACCCAGACCACCGGCGGCCTGAGCGCCGAGATGAAGACCTACTACGGCATGGAGCTGCTGGAGAACGCCAAGCCTCAGCTGGTCCACAACCAGTTCGCTGCCACCAAGGCCCTGCCTGTGGGCGGCGGCAAGACCGTGGAGTGGCGTAAGTTCGGCTCTTTCGAAAAGGCGCTGACTCCCCTGACCGAGGGCGTGACTCCCGACGGCAGCGGCATCTCCGTCAGCTACATCACCAAGGAGCTGGCTCAGTACGGCGACTACACCACCGTGTCCGACATGCTGGATCTGACCGCCATCGACGACGTGGTGCTGGAGATCACCGACCGTCACGGTGCCAACATGGGCCTGACCCTGGACACCGTGACCCGCAACGAGATCCTGCAGGGCAATCAGGTGATCTATGCACCCCACATGGACGGCACCGAGATCACCAGCCGCTCTCAGCTGGATCACCTGTGCCGCCTGACCAGCGGCCTGGTGGCCTATGCCGCCATGCAGCTGAAGAAGATGAACGCCCCCAAGATCGACGGCAAGTACATCTGCATCATCCATCCCAGCGTGGCCTTCGACCTGCGCATGGACCCCGACTGGCTGAACGCACACCAGTACGCCGCCACCACGGAGCTCTTCAACGGTGAGATCGGCGAGCTGCACGGCGTACGCTTCGTGGAGTCCACCGAGGCCAAGGTCTGGAAGGAGGGCAAGAACGGCTGCGCCGTGTACGCCTGCCTGTTCCTGGGCAAGGGCGCTTACGGCGTGGTGGATCTGAGCGAGGGCACCGAGGTCATCGTCAAGCCCCGCGGCAGCTCCGGCACCGCCGATCCTCTGGATCAGCGCAGCACCGTGGGCTGGAAGGGTATCCACGCCGCCGCCATCCTGTACGACGAGTACATGGTGCGTGTGGAGTGCGGCTCCAGCTCTTCCAATACCGACCAGGCCAACTGAGGACAAGCGATGAACACTTCCTCTTTGGCTTCCCCTTGGGGGGAAGCTGACGCACGAAAGTGCGGCTGATGAGGGGAACTGGGAATGAACAGGGAACGGTTGGCGAAGGGGCGGGTGCGAGGGTAGAGCGCCCCTCATCCGCCCCTTCGGGGCACCTTCTCCCGAGGGAGAAGGCAAAGAGGAAAATTTAGATAGGAGATTTTTATGGACAAGATGACCAAGGTAATGCTGCCCCGGGGCAGAAAGAATGAGGAGAACTTTGTGATCGTTTCGGTCAACGGCCGCAGCTTCAAGATCATGAAGGGTGTGGAGGTGGAAGTGCCTGCCTACGTGGCCGAGGTGCTGGACAACAACCGCCGCATGGCCGAGGAGGCCCGCCGCTTCGTGGAGAAGATGGCGGAGTGAGAAAGGAGGGGGCTGTATGTCCCATGTAACGGTGGGTTGGGTGCTCAGTCAGGTGGATGACCTGCTGCCCAACAGCTGCACCGACGAGCAGAAGCGCCACTGGCTGCTGCAGGCGGAGTGTTTCGCTGCGCTGGAGCTGGGGGCGGCGCTGCCCGGCAGTCTCGACGACGGCGACGAGCTGCTGATCGAGCTGCCCTACGACGGCCTGTACAGCCGCTATGTGGAGGCCCAGATCCATTTCGCCAACCGGGAGATGGAGCGCTACAACAACGCCATGACGGCGTGGAACGAGCTGTTCCTCAGCTGGCGGGATTATCACGGCCGGGGCGGCGCCAAGGCAAAGCGTGCCGCTGCGCTGAAGCTGTGCTGAGGGGAGGGGCAGACCATGTTCTTTTCCCGTATGAAAACGCCGGCCCTGCATCGTGTGACGGTGAGCCGCTTCGGCGGACTGGATCTGCGTGACCGTCCGGCGGAAAACAGCATCGCCGCCATGGAGAATCTGTGCAGCGACGGCGAGGGTGCGCTGCGAAGCCGCCCTCAGCGCTCCGTGGTGACCCGTCTGGCCCAGCCCGGCGGCGTGACGGACAAGGAGACGCTGATCTGGGTGGACGGCCAAACCCTGTACGTGGGCGGCACGGCGGTGGGCGCTGTGCTGACGGCGGGGGAGAAGCAGTTCTTGTCCATGGGTGCGTATCTGCTGGTGTTCCCCGACAAGCTGTGGGTGAATCTCCGGGATCTGAGCCAATTTGGTTCCATGGAGAATACGGTGACCACCCAAAACGAGGTGCAGATCTCCCTGTGCCGCAGCGACGGCATGGCGTGGGAGGATTATCTGGCCGCCGAGACGCCTCCGGCTGCCCCGGAGGAAGAGCCGCTGTGGCTGGACCTGAGCGGCAAGGAGCCGGTGCTGCGGCAGTACAGCGAAGGCGTCTGGACGGCGGCAGCGGACGTGTGTACCATGCTGCGCTGCGCCGGCATCGGCGTGGGCTTTGCCGCCGGCGACGGCGTGGAGCTCTTCGGCTGTGAGCAGGCAGCCCTCAACGGCCTGCACGTGCTGCGTCTGGTACAGGACGACGCCATCGTGCTGGGCGTTACCGCCGCCGGTGACAGCATGCAGACGGCTGCCGTGACGGTGCGCCGCAGCGTGCCGGACATGGACTTCGTCACCGAATGCGGCAACCGCCTGTGGGGCTGCAAGTACGGCCTCGTGAACGGCCGGGCCGTCAACGAGATCTACGCCAGCAAGCTGGGCGACTTCACCAACTGGCATTGCTACGAAGGGCTCAGCACCGACAGCTACGCCGCCGCCCGGGGCAGCGACGGACCGTTCACCGCAGCGGCGTCCTGGCTGGGGACGGTCCTCTTTTTCAAGGACCGCTGCATCGAGCGCCTCTATCCCAGCGCCACCGGCGCCCATCAGGTGGTGACCATGGTCTGTCCCGGCGCAGCGGCCGGCAGTCACGGCAGCGTGTGCGCCGTGGATGGTACGCTGCTGTATCTGGGCCGGGACGGCGTGTACGCCTTTGACGGCAGCTTGCCGGTGGTCATGTCCCGGTCGCTGGGCCATCTCCGGCTCCACGGCGGTGTGGCCGGTGCGCTGGAGGGCAAATACTGGCTCAGCGCCGCCGATGAATCGGGCGATCAGCACCTGCTGGTCTACGACAGCCGCCGCCAGCTGTGGCATCGGGAGGACGAGCTGGCGGTCATGGGCTTTGCGGTGTGGGACGGCAGTTTGTGCGCCCTGGCCGAAGACGGCACGCTGTACGATCTGCAGGGCCGCCACGGCACGGCGGAGGGCGACGTGGCGTGGATGGCCTGCAGCACGGCGCTGGGACTGGAAAGTGCGTGGCACAAGTATCCCATCCGGCTGAGCCTGCGGCTGCGGCTGGCACCGGGGGCCACAGTGGAGGCGGCGCTGAGCTATGACGACGGCCGCACCTGGGAGACAGGCGGCAGCGTCACCGGGCGTGACGTGACGCAGGCGGTGACGCTGCATCTGCGGCCCCGCCGCTGCGCCCAGACCATGCTGCGCCTGCAGGGCAGCGGCGAGTGCGTGGTCTATGCCGTCAGCGCCGTGTATGAGAAGGGAAGTGACGAGACATGAACACCTTTCTCATGCCGCCTCATCCGGAGGGAAGCCTGCAGCAGCAGATGCAGCGGCAGTACGCCTACCTCTGCCAGATGGCCCAGCAGCTGAATCTGGCGTTGCAGCAGCTGGGCGGACCGGACAGTCTGGACGGACGGGGCGGGCAGGACGTGGTGACGCCTGCCGTCCGTCCCGCCGCCACCGATGAGGAGAAGCAGCAGTATGACCAGCTGAAAAGCCTGATCGTGCGCACGGCGGAGCAGATCCACAGCGAGATGGACCGCCTTCAGCTGTCGCTGCAGGGGCAATACGTGGCGGTCAGCGACTTTGGCACGTACCTGCAGCAGGTGAACAGCACCATCGAGGGCAACGCAGAGGCACTCACCCAGTACTACAGCTTCATCTCCGACCTGCAGCGCAACGTGGCGGCGGTGGACGCCGCCTTTGAAAGCTATCGGGTGGAGACCGGCGGCTATATCCGCACCGGCATCGTCTACTACGACGGCGCCGTGCCGGTGTACGGCGTGGCGGTGGGTCAGGACCTGACGGTGCAGGAGATCGACGGGGAAACGGTGGTGGAGCAGAAGAACTTCCGTGCCACCTACACCGCCGCCAAGCTCTCCTTCTGGCAGGACGCCACGGAGGTGGCCTACGTCAGCAACAACCGACTGTACATCAGCAACATCACGGTGCTGGAGGGCCTGACCCTGGGCCGGTGGGAGATCTCCACCGACAACGGGCTGGCCTTCAAGTGGATCGGAGGGTAAGCCATGGCAGCAAGTTTGACATTGACGGTGCAGGAGGTGGAAGGCTCCGTCGACAAGGTGGCCAACACCAGCAAGATCTCCATTGTTCTGAAGATCACCACCTCCTACGGCACGTGGAACGAGACCGGCAGCACCTCCGGTACCATCACGCTGGACGGGGCGCAGATCGCCTCGCTGGCGGCGAAAAAGGTGCATAAGAACACCACCACGACCCTCTATTCCGCCACCCGTACCGTGCAGCACGATCCGGACGGCAAAAAGACGGTGCAGGTGGCGGCGTCCTTCGACGTGAATACCTCGGTGCGCTGGATCTACGCCAACAAGGAACTGGTCCTGACGGACATCCCCCGTGCCAGCGAACTGACGGCGGGAACCTTCACCCTGGGCAGCGCCGGGACGATCCACATCACCCCGGCCACGGAGGGGCTGCGCCACACCCTGCGCTATACGCTGGGCAGCAGCAGCGGCACCATTGCCGCACTGACGGAGTCCACCACCGTAGAGTGGACGCCGCCCACGGCCCTGGCAGCGCAGATCCCCGATGCCACCTCGGCCCAGGCGTTGCTGACGCTGGAGACCTACAGCGGCGAGACGCTGCTGGGCAGCCGGGAAGTGCCGGTGACGGTGCTGGTCCCCGGCAGTATGGTGCCTTCGGCCCGGCTGACGGTCTGGGTGGAAAGCGACGGCGCAGCGGCCGGCTGGGGCGTGGCCGTGAAGGGCCACAGCCGCCTTTGCTATGAGGCAGAGCCGGCAGGCGGCATCGGCGCATCCGTGACGCAAGTATCCATGAGCTGTGCCGGCCAGACGGTCAGCGGCAGCAGCGGCCGCATCCCCCTGCAGCAGGCCGGTGCGGTGACGCCCCGGCTGACCGTCACCGATTCCCGTGGCCGCACGGCGGTGGTGTCGGGCAGCAGCGTGCAGGTGCACGACTACCATCCCCCTGTGCTGCTGCGCACGCAGGTGCGCCGCTGCAGCGCTGACGGCAGCGCCAATGACAGCGGCGTGTACGTTTCCGTGCTGGCGGTGGGACAGGTCAGCAGCGTGGACGGGAACAACGGCCTGCACCTTGCCTGCCGCTACCGCCGGGTGAACGGCTCGTGGAGCGGCGAGACCACTCTGACCGGCGGGCAGGGGAAGGTGCTGTCCGGTTTCGCTGCCGACACCTCCTACGAGGTGGAGGTGGTGGCCCGTGACGATCTGGGCGAGGAGAAGCGGGTGGTCTGCACCGTGCCCACCGAGTCGGTCAGCTTTGCGCTGGCTGAGGGCGGCGTGGGCGCAGGCTTCGGCAAGTACCCGGAACAGCCGGGTGTGGACATGGCGTGGGGCGTGTGGATGAACGGCCATCCCCTCACCGGCCTGCCCGACCCGGTGAACGACACCGACGCCACGCCGTGGGGCAAGATCAACTTCGACCGCATCTACCCCGTGGGCAGCATCTATCTGTCGGTGGCGAGTACCGATCCCGCCGCCCTCTTCGGCGGCACGTGGCAGCGGATCCGGGACGTATTTTTGCTGGCCTCAGGCAGCAGCTACGCCCTCGGCAGCACCGGCGGCGAGGCGCAGCACACGCTGACGGTGGAGGAAATGCCCAGCCATCGCCACGAAACGTACCGCACCATGACCGGCAAAACTGCTGCCGAGATCTACATCCCCTCCAGCAGCGGCACGGCCCACGGCGTGGAAACCACCGCCGCCGGCGGCAGCGCACCCCACAACAACATGCCGCCGTACCTGGCAGTCAATGTCTGGAAGCGGACGGCGTAAAGGAAGGAGAACACAAAAATGGCATATGCCACCATCAAATACGGCAGCAGCGGCAGCTCTGTCAAGGAACTGCAGAAGAAGCTGAACGAAAACGGCTACAATCTGGCCGTGGACGGCCGCTTCGGCAGCGCCACCCGCAGCGCCGTGAAGGATTATCAGAAAAAGCAGGGCCTTGCCGTGGACGGCATCGTGGGCAAGAACACCTGGAGCAGCCTGCTGGGCACCACCGTTACCCCCGGCACCACCGGCACCACCGGCAAGCAGGTGCTCTCCGGCGTGTCCGATGAGACCAGCGACCGTCTGGCGGCGCTGGAGCAGGGCTATCAGCCCTCCGACGAGGTGCAGGCAGCCCAGGCCCTGCGTGAGAGCCTGTCGGCCACCAAGCCCGGCGACTATACCTCCACCTTCGACGAGGAGCTCCAGCGCCTGTACCGTCAGCTGACGGCGCAGGGCGGTTTTTCCTACGATCCCGAACAGGACGCCGCCTATCAGACCTACGCCCGCCTGTACCAGCAGGGCGGCGAGGCCGCCATGGCCGACACGCTGGGTCAGGCGGCGGCGCTCACCGGCGGCTACGGCTCCAGCTATGCCCAGACGGCGGCCCAGCAGTCCTACAACCAGTACATGCAGCAGCTGGCCGCCCTGCTCCCCGAGCTGGAGCAGCAGGCCCTGGCTCGCCATCAGGCCGAGGGCAAGGCGCTGCAGGACAAGTACGAGGCGGCGCTGGATGCGCAGGCACAGGAAAAGGCCGCCTGGGAGCAGGCCTACGAAGCCTGGCTGGCGGAGCTGGAACGCTCCGACGAGGGCTATCAGGACGCATATCAGCGAGATTTCGATCAATATAAGCTGCTGCTGGACTACTTTGCCGACAAGGCCAAGCAGGAGCAGAAGGCCTCCGATGGCCGCAAGGCCAACAGCGGCAAGACCCAGACCGGGGAGAAGAAGCAGGAGTCCCTCAGCTCTGCCGCCGCCGAAAGTCTGCAGCGTGCCATGGGCAACTACCTCAAGGCCGGCAACGAAGCCGCCGCCGTGGCGCTGGCGGAGCAGTACGCTTCCCGCATGACCCCCGCCCAGAAAAAGCGCTTTGTGCAGCTCTTTGAAAAGCACGGCGCCGCCTGGGGCGTGTGACACCGTAGGGCGGGGGCGATTCGTGAATCGCCCCTACGCCGCCTTTCGGCAGAAGATCGTAGGGACCGGCCTCCCGGACGGTCCGCCGGTGCGGCGATTTCGGGGCGATGGGGACATCGCCCCCTACGATCTCTCCCCCTAAAAAACATCTCCCCCTAAAAAACATCTCCCCCTAAAAAACATCTCCCCCTAAAAAACATCTCCCCCCTAATATTCTCCCACCACCCATGATTGCCAATTTACATAACAACAATTATCCGCAACCGCACATCCCTGCACCTTGACAATTTGCTCCCCCGACCCCATAATAGGGGAAAAACCACGAAAGGGGAGAGGTCCATGCCTGGCTACTACTACAAAAGCCTGCCCAAGGCCCACAAGGCGGTGTACGACACCCTGCGGCAGGGCTTTGACGCCCTCAGCCCCGCCATCCGCATCGAGCGGCTGGAAAACGAGACTCTGACCGACATCTATACCCGGCTGAAGCTGGATGAGCCGCTGCTGTGGTTCGTGGTGGGCTTCACCTACCGCTTTTACCCCCAGGCCAGCCATGTGGAGCTGATCCCGGAATACCTCTTCGACAAGCAGAAGATCCGGGAGCATCGGCAGGCCATCGACAGCCGCATGGCCCGCCTCGTCCGCCCCCTGCAGGGCAAGAGCCAGCAGGAAAAGCTGGTGGCCATCCACGACTTCATTCTGGAAAACGTGCGCTATGACAAGCTGCAAAAATCCTATTCCCATGAGATCATCGGCCCTCTGACCCAGGGCGTGGGCGTGTGCGAGGGCATGGCCAAAACGGTGAAGGTGCTGTGTGACGCTTTGGGGCTGGAGTGCATCGTGGCCCTGAGCCACCACAACCCGGACCGGGGCGTGAAGTACCGTCATGCGTGGAACACGGTGAAGGTGGAGGGCAAGTGGTACCATCTGGACGCCACCTTCGACAATTCCCTGCAGCGTGGCGTGAAGCGTTACGACTACTTCTGCCTGGACGACAAGCGCCTCTTCCGTGACCATGAGCGGTTGGTGCTGCCCCTGCCGCCCTGCACCGACGGCGACGGCTTCTACTACCGCCGCATTTCCCTGACCAAAATGGAGCAGGTGGACAGCCGTATCAAGCAGGCCCTGCGGAAAAAGGAGGGCCATCTGGTGTTCCATTGGCGTGGCGGCGGGTTGAACCGCACCATTCTCGCTGAGATTCTGGACATCGCCCGGACACAGGCGGCAGCCAAGGGCAAGGCGGTGGCCTGCGCCGTCAACGCAACCCAAGGCGTCATCCAGCTGGACTTCACCGAGGCGGCAGCCGAGGAGCTGACGGTCCAGCAGCCCGACGAGAACCGGGAGGACGTGCCGGAAATGGCAGAAAACTGAAATCTTGGGAACTTTTTCCCAGCCGCATCCGTCTAATCAAGTACAACGACAAAAGGAGGCGCATTCCCATGAAAAAAGTTTTGATCCTGTGTCTGGCGCTGCTGTGCCTGTGTTCTCTCACCGCCTGCCGTGATATTTTCAACGAGCCGGTGGTCGAAAAGCCGGTGGTCTACCTCTATCCGGAGGAGGAGATGGAAGTCACCGTGACGCTGGACTATGACGGCGTTTTGACCCACACCTATCCCGCCTACAACGGCGGCTGGACCGTCACCGCAGCCCCCGACGGCACCCTGCGTGATGCTGCCGGTCGGGAATACTACTGCCTGTTCTGGGAGGGCGCAAGCGACACCGCTTACGATTTCTCCCGTGGCTTCTGCGTGGCGGGCAGTGACACCGCCGCCTTTCTGGAGGACGCCCTTGCCAAGCTGGGCCTGACGGACACCGAAGCGCAGGAGTTCCTCATCTACTGGCTGCCCCGGATGGAGGGCAACGCCTATAACCGCATCGCCTTCCAAGGCGATGCCTACACCGACAGCGCACGGCTGCACGTCACCCCTGCCCCGGACACGGTGCTGCGTGTGTTCATGGCGTGGCAGCCCTTGGACAAGGCGGTGGACATCGCACCGCAGGAGCTGACCGCTCCGGAGCGCACCGGCTTCACCGTGGTGGAGTGGGGCGGCTGCCAGGTCAAATAAATGCAAAAAAGTCCCTGATTGATTGCCCAAGTGTTCGTAAGGACACTTGGGCAGTTTTATTCGCCTTGCGGCGAGTGATATTGCTAAAGCAGTGATATTTGAACTAAAGTTCAAGTGATGTTGCCTACGGCAGTTTAAGGCGAATAAAATATCACTGAAGCCATAAGGTTTCAATATCACTTCCCGAAAGGGAAATATCACTCTTTGCGAAGCAAAGAATATCACTAAATAAAAAGAACCGCCCGAAAAAGAGCTTTACTTTCTCTTCTTCGGGCAGTTTTGTCTTATACTGTTACAAGCAGGGACTTTTCCTATCCAATTCACTCACAAAAATGCACGATGCTCAATGCCAGCAGTTCCACCAGACGGTCCAGATCTGCCAGCGGCAGCCACTCGTCGGCCTTGTGGATGCGGCAGTCCACGCCGGGTTCTGCCCGGCCCACGGCGATGGCGCCTTCTACAAAGTGGGCGTAGCTGCCTGCCACCATGGACACGATGGCGGGATCCATGCCCCGCACCTCACGGTACAGAGCCGCCATGTCCTCCACGATCTTGGCCGTGGGCGGCACGTAGTGGGCGGCGTCCATCTCCGACTGCTCCACCGTGAAGCCCTCGGAGCGCAAGGCCTTGTCGATGATGCGGGCATAGTTCTCCTCCGTGGTGTTGGCGCCGCCACGGGAGTCGAACTGGCACACCACCCCCTCCTCGCCGAGGGTGCAGGTGGTGGCGTTGACACGGCAGCGGCCCATGATGGGGTCGGACACCGTCAGACCCAGGGCCTCGCCGTGGGGATCGTCGT
Organism: Oscillospiraceae bacterium; assembly: GCA_017415775.1. Lineage (GTDB taxonomy): Bacteria > Bacillota > Clostridia > Oscillospirales > Oscillospiraceae > Vescimonas. Next base: position 29,097 of record JAFQFC010000024.1, on the reverse strand, counting down.
AGGGGAACAGCTTCGCAAGGGAGCGGACGGCCCGGGTGGAGCCACCATCCGCCAGAGGCAGGTCTGCCAGAAGGCCCGTCAGCGCCGTCTGGGCGTTGCGGCCCAGCCACGGCTTACCGATGTGTGCGCCCCGGCCATGGGCGGCGATGTGCAGACCGTCGGGGGTGTCGGTGAGGGTGAAGACCACCTCCGTTTTCTCGGTCCAACCATCGGCCAGCGGCTGCACCTGAGCGGCAGTCAGTCCGGCCACGGTGGCCTCGGCGGCGGCAGGAATGGCGTTGCGGACCCGTCCGCCCTGCAGGTGCGTTACCCGGGGCAGGGCCTGCGAGCGCTCCCACGCAGCGGAGATGGCGGGGCGGTACTTGGCGCTCTCGCCGATGACAAGAGGATCGGTGGCGTCGGGGGTGATGACGTAGGGGGGCATGGCGTGGCTTTGCAGCCAGCGCTTCATGTCGCCGCTGCCGATCTCCTCGGCGGTCCCCAGCCACAGTCGGGGGCTGCACCGCAGCTCCGGCCACAGCTCCCGCACCGCCGCCATGGCGTACAGGGCGGCCACGGCGGGGCCTTTATCGTCGGTGACGCCCCGGCCACGGATGCAGTCCTCCTCCACCGTCAGGCGGAAGGGGTCGGTGGCCCAGCCGTCCCCGGCAGGCACCACGTCCAGATGGCACAGCATGCAGAAGGGCACGTCCCTGCCGCCCCATTCCACCGTCAGCACCGTGTCGTCCCACACGTCGGTGGCGAAGCCCAGCTTCCGGGCGATGGTCTCGGCACGACTCAGCGCCTCACGGCACTCTCTGCCGTAGGGCAGACCGTCCGCCCCGGGCCGTGCCACGCTGGGCACTTCGATGAGGGTGGCCAGATCCGCCAGCAATTCGCTGCGGTGATGGGCGATCCACTGCTGCAGCAGCGCTCTCATTTGGCGGCCTCCCGATCCAGCTTCCGGTTGCGGAAGTACAGGCAGAAGTCCACGCTGACCATGGCGAAGTTGAGGACGTAGAAGAACAGCACGTACCACTTCTCGCTGAAAGCGGCCATGTAGGCGGGGTTGATGAGCTTGGCGGCGATACCGGCCACGTAGCCCAGCAGGATCATGCACAGAAAGCCAAGGCTCTTGCCCTTGGCGGTGCGGGCCTTCCAGGATTTGACCACGTTCATGGGCCAGGAGGCACCAAAGCACAGCAGCATGACGATCTCCAGAATTTCAGGCATAGTTTTTTCCTCCTACGGTATTTTCACCCTCCATTATATCGCCTTTTTCGCCGCTGTAAAGCATGAACCGCCATGAGATAGCGTCACTTGCAAGTGATGCTGCGCTGTGTTATAATCACAAAAAACTGACACTCGGAGGGTGCGACCATGGAACTGCTGCAGCTTCGCAAATTCTGCCACGCCGCCCGCAGCGGCAGCTTCGCCCGCACGGCGGAGCATTTCGGCGTGCCGCCGTCGGACATTTCCCAGACGGTGCGCCGTCTGGAGGAGGAACTGGGCGTCCGGCTCTTCGACCGCAGGGCCAACGCCGTGACGCTGAATCGCCGGGGCGAGGAGTTCGCCCGACAGGTGCAGCAGGGCCTGACGGCGCTGGACGGCGCCGTGTCCGCCGCCCGGGACGACGGAGAGCGGGGCGAGGTCCACATCTGCGTCAACTGCAACCGCCGCATCGTCATGGACGCCGTGGAGCAGTTCCGCCGCCGCTGGAGCGCCGTCAGCATCCATACCCGCACCTTCTGCGACCCCACGGCGGAGCAATTTGACCTGATCGTCTCCGCAGATGACGATACCCTGACCGGCTATCACCGGCAGAAGCTGCTCTCGGAGCAGCTGGCCATCGCCGTCAGCCGCAGCAGTCCCTACGACCGCTGGGACGGCGAACTGTCCTCGCTGGCCGACGTTCCCTTCATCACCATGGGGGAGGGCACCAGCCTGTGCCGCCTGACCCGTGATCTGTGCCGGGAGGCGGGCTTCACGCCCCGCATCGCCGTGCAGAGCGACGACCCTTACTACGTGCGCAAATGTGTGGAACTGGGACTGGGCGCGGCAGTGGTGCCCCTCTTTTCGTGGCAGGGCCAGTTCGGTGACGGCGTAGCCCTCCATCCGCTGCCCCAGCAGCGGGATACCTGGCTCTACACCGCACCGGACCGCTACCTGCCCCTGTGCGCCCGCCGCTTCTGCGACCTGCTGACGGAAGTGTGCCGGACCGGAGAATAAGAAAAAAGAGAAGCCCGGCAGGGCTTCTCTTTTGCGTTGTATGGTTGGGACTCAGTCCTCGTAGGCCACGGCCTTGTCGTACAGGGCCTCCACCTCGGCAGAGGGCTTGGGGCTTGCCAGAGACACCACCACGGCGGCGATCAGGCCGGCGAGGAAGCCGGGGATGATCTCGTAAATGCCGGTGGAGCTGAGGAAGGCCAGCCAGCAGATGTCCACGATGGAACCGGCCAGAATACCGGCCACGGCGCCGGAGAAGGTGAAGCGCTTCCAGAACAGGCTCAGCAGAATGGCGGGACCGAAGGCGGCGCCGAACACGCCCCAGGCGTTCTCCACCAGACCCATGATGGTGCCGCTGTTGGGGTTGGAGGCGATCAGCACGGCGATGACGGCGATGACCAGCACCACGAAGCGGCCGGCCCACAGCATTTCCTTCTCGCTGGCCTTACCCTTGCGGATGACGGGCTTATACACATCGCTGGCAAAGGCGGAGGCGGAAGCCAGCAGCTGAGAGTCGGCGGTGGACATGGCGGCAGCCAGGATGGCGGACAGCAGGATGCCGCTGATGAGGGCGGGGAACATGAAACGCACCATCTGGATGAACACGGTGGAGCTGTCAGCCAGCTCGCCCATCAGCAGATGGCCCACGCAGCCGGAGGCCACGGAGAAGATGAGGATCAGCACCGTCCAGGAGATACCGATCTTGGCGGACTTCTTCAAAGAAGCCTGGCTCTCCAGAGACATGAAGCGCACGATGATATGGGGCATACCGAAGTAACCCAGACCCCAGCCCAGGCCGGAAACAACATCCTTCCAGTTGGTGAACAGGTTCCAGTAGCCCTCGGGCAGCTCGGTCATGGTAGCGGCAGCCTGGCCGCCGTTGATCAGAGCCAGGGCAAAGATGGGGGCGATCAGCAGAGCGCCCAGCATCAGCAGACCCTGGAAGAAGTCGGTCCAGCACACGGCGCTGAAGCCGCCCAGGAAGGTGTAGCCGATGATGATGATGGCGGCGATGTACATAGCCACGGTGGCGTCCAGCCCCATCACGGTGTTGAACAGGGTGCCGCAGGCCTTGATGGAGGAGGCGGCGTAGACCGTGTAGGCCACCAGGAAGATGACGGCGCAGATGATCTGCAGCAGCTTGCTCTTGCTCAGGAAGCGGTTGGTCAGATACTGGGGGATGGTGATGGAGTCATTGGCCACCAAGGAGAAGCTGCGCAGACGGGGTGCTTCCACCAGCCAGCTGATGGTGTAGCCGATGCCCAGACCGATGGCGATCCACGCCTGGCCGATGCCGGCGGCGTAGATGGAGGCGGGCAGACCCATCAGCACCCAGGCGCTCATGTCGGAAGCACCGGCAGACAGGGCAGATACCCAGGGGCCCATCTGGCGGCCGCCCAGGAAGTAGGTCTTGTCGCCGCCGTCCTTGGAGCGGAAGAAGAAAAAGACGCCGATACCCAGCATAAACACCAGGTAGACAACAAAGACGATCGTCTCAACATTAAACATGATACTCTCTCCTAACTTTCGGTATCGCTGTACCGTTTTAACGTGTGACAGTATACCACATTTTTTTGTAGACGTAAATAGAGAACGCCGTACAGAACGAATTCTGTACGGCGAAAAGATAAAAGTTAAATTTTTCTTGCAAATACTGGATTTTTAACAAGACGAATTTTGGAAATAAAAATATGCCTGAAAAATTTTTATCGCCGTGTGCGATACCCTTCCAGAAAGGTGGGCATCATGTCGGCGGCATAGCGGCCCAGCGCATATTCGCCGCCCACCAGACACCAGTCGTACATCAGCGCCCGCTCGAACATGGCGTAGCCCTTGACGATCTCGTTGGCGGTGATGTCGCTGCGCAGCTCGCCCCGCTCCTGTCCCCGGCGGACGATACGGTGCAGCAGCCGGAAATAGGTGCGGTCACGGTCGAGGAGGTGCTTCTCGCCCCGGGTCACCAGCTGGCTTGAGAGCAGCCGGGCCAGCAGCTCCAGCGGGATGCGGTTGTCGATCATGGTGAAGAGTTCCCGGTTCAGGAAGGTGAGGGCCGCCACGGCGTCCATGGCCTCGGCCACGCCCTGCAGCTCCTCGTACTTTTCGTCGAAGAGCAGGCTCAGCGTTTCCAGCAATGCGTCCTTGCCCTCAAAATAGTGGTAGAACGAGCCCTTGGAGGTACCGGACTCGGCGATGATCTCCTCCACGGTGGTGTTGTCGTAGCCCTGATCGTAGAAGAGCTTCCAGGCGGCCGAAACGATGCGGCCCTTGGTGTTGCGGCTGTTTTTTCGTGCCATGGCGTTACCTCCGGCGGATGCGGCGCCAGATCTTGGCTGCCGGAACGGCGACCAGATCCCGCTCAAACTTGTTCAGACCGAAGAACCACAGGAAGAAGGCGTACACCGCCACGAACACGCAGCCCCACAGCAGAATGTGGAAATAGCTGCTCACGTGGGCGAAGAGGCAGATGCACACCGCCACAGCGGCGGGGATCACCATGCTGGGCAGCAGCTGGCAGATCTTCTTCCAGAACCAGGGGATGTTCAGGCCGATGCGCTTGTAGTAGTACCAGTTCATAGGGATGATCTGGCCGAACACGGTGGTGCACAGCACGCAGGCGGCAGCGCCGATGCAGCCGCCGTAGTGGCAGGCGGGGATCAGCAGCAGCGCATTGATCATGGCCACGATCAGATAGGTGATGGAGCGGAACTTGTGCATATTCTTGGCCCGCTGGATCTCAATGCCCACCACCTGCATGGCGGGAATGATGGTGCTGGCAAAGAGCAGCAGGGTGGTGACATAGTCCACGGCGAACTGCTCGCCGCCGCCCCACAGCACCACGAAGGTGCGGCCCACGGCCACGAAGCCGAAGAAGATGCAGGCAAGCAGAATGAACTGCAGTCGGGCCGCCTTGGTCATCAGCTTGGTCAGGGCTTTGTTGGACTGCTTTTCGGCCACCATGCGGTGGACCCGGGGCGTCAGCACGTTGCTCACGGCGTTGGAGAAGGACAGATAGTACACGTTCAGCTGGCTGGCCACGGTGTAGATGGTCACGGCGGTGGTGCCGTGGACCCAGCCCATCACCAGACGGTCGATGCTCCAGTTGATGTTTTCCACCACGATGCCGATAAAGACATAGAAGGTGTAGCCCATCATCTCCCGCAGCAGACCGAAGTCATAGTGGCGGAAGTCGAAGGTCATGCGCAGCTTGCCCAGACAGTAGCCGACGTTCAGCACGGCGCTGAGAATGGTGAAGATCAGGGACGTGATGGTCAGCGTCACAGACCGGAAGCCCAGTAGCAGCAGGGGGATCATGATGAGGGGGTTGAGCACCTGCTTGCCCATGTACACCAGCTTCTGGAAGAAGTACCGCTCGTTGACGGTGACGTGGGACTCGAATACGTTGACAGGGAAGTGGATGGCGGCGTTGACGGTCAGGATCCGCAGCAGCCGCTCGCCCAGGGCAATCTCGTCGGCGGTCAGCTTCTTGCCAAAGATCACCTCACCGTGGAAGGAGAGGTAGAAGCCGATGGCCAGCACCAGCAGACCCAGCAGCGTATAGGTGGTCAGGAACATGCCGTTGATCCTGGCCATGGCCGGCTTGTCGTCCTCCACCTTGGCCCGGGAGAAATAGCGCACATAGGCGCTGCCCAGACCCAAACTCAGAAGATTCAGGTAAGAGATGATGGGCAGCACCAGATTGTACACGCCGTACTCGCTCTCACCCAACCGGGAGATCATAATGGGGGTGTATACCAGAGAGATGACGGTGCTCAGACCCATGGAAAGATAGGACATGATGGCGCCCGCCTTGATCTGGTTGATCTTCATCCAACACCCTCCTTTGCACATAAAATAACAATTTATTATACCGAATATTTTGCCCGCTGTAAAGCCATTTCCTACCGGTTTTTTGCGGCAGGGAAGGATGCGGGAGCGTCGATCCGTTTGCGACAGGAGCCGTAGGGGCGGATTCCATATCCGCCCGCTGGGGGTGCGGCAATTAATAATTAATAATTTACAATTAATAATTAACAATTAAGAATGATTCCCCCGGTCCGCCAATCTGCGCAACAAACAACACGGCGTTTTCTATGTTGCCAGTTAACGTAACAACAATTATTCGCAACCGATGCGGGTATTGCCTACCCCTACGGGTGTTTTCGATAGGCGGCGTAGGGACCAGCCTCCGGACGGTCCGCTGAGGATGTCGCAATCGGTGTGCCGCATCCCGTTCGCCACCATGTGCCACGCCGCCGCAATTCCCACCCCACCGCAATTCCCACCCCACCGCAATTCCCACCCCACCTTAAAGTTTCTGCCGCCTATGTTTGTCGGTTAACGTAACAACAATTATTCGCAACCAATAGGCGGATCTCGTAGGGGAGGGCGCTGTCCCCTCCCGTGGAATGGTGCAGCGGGCTGTCGTAAACGCCAGACCCTACGAAACGGTTACCATCCATCTGCTCAACGGGAAAGAACTCCCGCCGCCTATGTTTGCAGATTAACATAACAACAATTATCTGCAACTAAAAAAGGAAAGCCGCCGCAAATCGGCAGCTTTCCCTTCCAAATCCCTTATTCAAAGCCCTTTTTCGTGGCGTTGCTCCGCAGATCCACGGCGATGAGCCCCTCTGCCTCGTCGCCCCGGACGCCCACGCAGTAGCTTGCCAGATTGGCGGCGGAGCAGGCGTGATTGGGGATGATGCGGATGATGTCACCCACCTGCAAGTCCGTCGGGCCCTCCGCACGGAGCTTGCCCACTTCCTCGGACAGGCCCACCACCGTCAGCTCCGGGTGACCCACCACGGCGCCGAAGCCCCGGATGGAGCCGTTGCCGTGGGCGCCCTGATCCAGGCCCAGGCACTTGGCACCGGCGTCTATCAGGTACAGTCCCTCCGCCGGGTGGGAGATCACGGCGGCCAGCACCGTCAGGGCGCACCGCTCCCAGTCCACATTCCCGGAGGCGCACTGGATCACGTCGTGGTAAATGTAGTTGCCCGGATGGCAGATGTTGATGTTCTCGTCGTCCAATGCACCGAAAAAGGTGGGGGTAGAGCCGCTGGTCACCATGTCCACGCAGTAGCCCGCCTGCCGCAGAACTTGGGCAGCCACCGCCATGCGCTGCCGCTCGTCGACGCAGCATTGGGCCACTTCTTCCTTGGTGGCAGCGCCGTACACGTGGCCGGGATGGGTGGAAATGCCTCGCAGCTTCAGGTGAGGAAACTGCTCCATTGCCCGGGCGAAGTCTGCCGCCTGCTCCGGCTGCACGCCGAAGCGGTGCAGACCGCTGTCCACGATGATGGTGTATTGCAGCAGGACGCCCGCCTCTGCCGCCGCCCGGTCCATGATGCGTGCTGCGTCCAGATCGTCGATGCGGGCGATGAAATTGCACCGCTTGGCCAGTGCCGCCACCCGGTCTGCCGACGGCTTGGTGGCCACGGGATAGGCGTACATCAGGTTCTGCACACCGTCATCCGCCAGCGCTTCCGCCTCGTCCAGCGTGCCGCACAGGAAGCCGCTGCAGCCGGTATCCAGCTGCAGCCGGGCCAGTTCCCGACTTTTGTGGGTCTTGATCATGGGCCAGACCTGCTTGCCGTGGGCCAGCGCCGCCCGGTGATATGTGTTCAGATTGTCCTCCATTCGGTCCAGATCCACCAGAATGGCGGGGGTTTGCAGCTCGTTGATCTTCATAGGGCATGGCCGTCCTTTCCCTGTATACTGCCTTGATTCTACGCCCGGTGGGTGGTAAATGTCAACAGCCGCCTTCCGTAGAAAGCGGCTGCGTCAAAGGCTTCAGTTGAATACCAGAAAATGCATGATGAGGGCGTTGCAGATACCCACGGTGATACCGGCGATCACCTGCAGAGGGGTGTGGCCCACCAGCTCCTTCAGGTCGATGTCGGTGATGTCCTGCTTCATCAGCTTTTCAAACTGCTGCACCATCTCGTTGATGATAACGGCCTGCTTGCCCGTCTCCTGCCGCACGCCCATGGCGTCGTGGCAGACGATGATGGCGAGGATGGCCGTCACAGCAAACTCAAAGGAGCCGCAGCCGCAGCGCAGCGCTGCAAAGATGGCCAGGGAAGAGACCGTGGCGCTGTGTCCGCTGGGCATACCGCCGTCACCGAAGAGGCGCTCCCAGCTCAGCTGGCGGGTCACGCAGAAATTGATGATGACCTTCATCACCTGAGCAATGAGCCAGGAGGAGGTGCTGGTGATGAGGAAGGGGTTGGTGAAAAGTTCCGTCAGCCAGTTCATTGTGTAGCTCCTTGTTTTTTCGTTCACAAAGTCATTATACCACAGGCAGGGCGGTGATGCAAAGAAAAAAGGGCGGATTTTTTGAAAAAAACCGCTCTTTTTCTTGAAAAAACCTTTAAGATTCGATTAAGTTGGCGTTTTCTCCCACTCGATCCCCTCCAGCGCCATCAGCTTCCCGGCCAGCAGGGTGTGGAAGGCGCCGCTGAGTGCGTGCTCCATGGTCATGCCGCCGGTGACGGCGTCGGCGTCGTCGGATCGGGCCAGCTCCTGCGCAGCCTGCTGCAGTGTGTGGGCAAAGTGCTGCCGGGTGCGGCTGAACTTCTCCTGATAGTAGGTGTACAGCATGCGCACCTGTTCCTCCTCCGGCGCAGCCGGCAGAAGCTGCCCGATCTGAGAAATGCTCAGTGACAGCTTCAGCGTCAGGATCATGATGAGGTAAGCGATGTGCTTCCGGCCGTATTTCTTTTTCACCGGCGCCGGCATGATCTTCAATCGCACGTAGTTGTTGATGGTGCTGGCGGTGACGAAACTGTCCTTACCCTCCGTTGGTGCGGGGATGAAATCCAGATACTGCTGCAGGATCACGATCACCTGATCCATGTACAGTCCAAAATCCGGGATGCTCTCCCACGCCGGCAGGGAATAACCGGCCACATAGTTCTCCCAGCGCTGCAGCTTGGCCGCCACCAATGTCTTGTCGTATGCCATCGCATCCGCCTCCTTGTTCTTCTGCTGCCTATCATACCACATCGCCGGCGGATAATGCAACAGAAAACGAGATAAAATAATGCTTGACCAAGGATATGTAATATGTTATATTATGTCTAACGATAAATGCAACAAGGAGGAGTGACCATGACCGGCAAATTATATCTCTACGGCGACTCCCTTTTGAAGGCCACCGTGCCGGACGAGGAGTTTCACTATCATTTCCACGCCGCAGAGCTGTTGGGCAGCCATCCTGAGGTGGTGAGCCGGGCCATGATGGGCGCCACGGTGCGCAAGGGCCGGCAGCTGGTGGAGCGGGACACGCAGCGGGGACTGAATGCGCAGTACGCCCTGATGGGCTACGGCGGCAACGACAGCGATTTTGACTGGCAGGCCATTTCCGACGACCCTACAGGGGAGCATAAACCCCGCACGGAGCTGCCGGAGTTTCGCCGTATTCTGGGCGAAACGGTGGAGCTGCTGCGGCAAAAGGGGGTGCAGCCCCTGCTGATGACGCTGCCGCCCATCGATGCGGAGAAGTATCTGCGCTTCATCTGCCGCAGCGGAGCGGATCGGGGCCGCATTTTAAGCTGGTTGGGGGACTGCCAGATGATCTATCGCTATCAGGAGCTCTATTCCGACACGGTGGCCGCCGTGGCGGCGGAGCATGCCGTGCCCCTGATCCCGGTGCGCCGAGCCTTTCTGTGGGATCAGAACTACTGCCGTATGATCTCCCCCGACGGCATCCACTTGAATATGACCGGCTACCGGCGGCTGTTTGACACCATCGGCAGCTGGGCCAGGGAGCATCTGGCATAAATAAATATCCCCCGGCAAAGCCGGGGGTATTTCATATGCGGGCGAAGCCCTATGTTACCAGCCACGCGTCCAACGCGTAAAGTGGACTGACTTTTGCATTTCGTCGCTCTCCAAAGGCTCCCTCTGATGAGGGAGCTGTCAAAACCGCAGGTTTTGACTGAGGGAGAGAATCAGCACTTGCCCCCCTGCTATGTCGCCACCTTGTCCTGTCTTCGACGAGTGACTTTCTTTCACCAGCGAAAGAAAGTCACCAAAGAAACGCCGCAAGGAACCGATGGTTCCTTGACCTCCTTTATCCGGCAAGAGTTGCTGTATAAAACAAGGCAAAATGTTGCACTGACTCTGCGTCTAACCCGCTCAGCCGCTTACCTTTTTCGAAATGTAGAAGGATTACTTCTTTCGCCTTTTCATTATCGCCACAAGGCTTCTTTTGAACCACTCGCCCAGCGAGTGGTTTTCGATATACAACAAGACCCGAAGCATACCGCTTCGGGCCTTTTTCTGCTCATTCCGCCACGATCACATGGGCAGCCTGCGTGCGAAGCGCCGCCAGCGCCTCCGCAGGCGCACCGCTGTCGGTCACCAGCGTGGTGATGTGCGCTGTGGGACAGGTGAGGCAGTGGGCGGTGCGGCCGAATTTGCTGCTGTCGATGACCACCAAAACCCGTCCTGCCCGCTCCACAACGCTGCGCTTGAAGCTGAGATTCTCCATGCCGAAATCCACCACGCCCTGCTGCGGCACCAAGCCGTCGCCGGAGAGGATGGCTGTGTCGATGTGGGAGAAAAAGTTCAAGCACTCCTGGGCCATGAAGCCGGTGTTGGTGAGCGTGTCCACCTTCACTGCACCGCCCAGACAGTACACTGTCAGATGCTCGCACATGCCAAGCTGGGCGGCGCTGCGCAGCGACCGGGTGATCACCGTCAGGCCCGGGCGCTCCTTCAAATATGGAATGAGGGCGGCGGCAGTGGTGCCGGAGTCAAGATAGACCGTTTCGCCGTCGCCGATGAGGGCGGCAGCCGTCCGGGCAATGGCCTGCTTTTCTCTGCCGTGCTCGGCCAGGCGCACCTGAAAAATTTCCGCCTCGCCATCGGGCAGCAATTCCTCCACCAGCGCTGCGCCGCCGTAAAACTTGCGCACGGCGCCCTGCCGCTCCAGCTGGCTCAGATCCCGTCGTATGCTCTCCAGCGATACGCCGAAGCGCTCCGCCAAATCCTTGGCGATCACCTTTTTTTCCTGCAGCAAAATGGTCATGATCTGCCGGATGCGGTCGTTTTGCATGGTATGGCCCCCCTTGATTTCTTGCTTGTATCCTACCATACGCCGTCAATGTTGTCAACATTTGTGGAGTTCAAAGAAAAACCACAAAAACCACAAATAAGCCTTGACAGAGGAACGGGCAGGGGACTATACTTTGGTTAAATCGTTGGAAAAACCATGCGAAATATGGAAAACCACAAATTTTGTGGAATGTTTTGTGCAGAAGGAGAGGACTATGAAAGTTTACTTCATCCGCCACGGACAAAGCGAAGGCAACCGCCAGAACCGCCATTGCGGCTGGTCGGACACGCCGCTGTCGGAGCTGGGCCACGCACAGGCCCGGGCTGCCAACGCTTACCTGAAGGACATCCCCTTTGACCGCATCTACTGCAGCGACCTGCCCCGGGCCCGCCAGACGGCGGCAGACGCCCTGCCCGGCTGCCGGCCCATCTACAGCCATAAGCTCCGGGAGATCGGCGTAGGCACGCTGGCCGGTCGGCTGATTGCCGATGTGGCGGCGCAGTACGGTGCGCCCTATTGGGAGGCTGTGCGGCAGCAGGACTTCTCTGCCTACGGCGGCGAGACGCAGCAGCAGATGGGCGAGCGCCTCAAAAGCTTCTTCACCGAAGAGCTGGAGACGCTTACAGGCTGCGAAAACGTGGCCGTTTTCGGCCATGAGGGGACAGTGCACCAGATGATGAACCACGCCCTTGGCCACGACATTTTGCTGCAGCATCTGCAGGTGGACAACGCCTCCGTCACCGTGTTCAGCTACGAAAACGGTGTCTGGAAGCTGGAAAAATGGAATCACACCGGCGCTCTGACGGCGCAGAAAGGATGAAAGATATGAAAAAAACCATTGCCATCATCGGCGGCGGCAACGGCGCCCATACCATGGCTGCGGACCTTGCCATGCGTGGCTACCGCATCCGTATGTACGAGGACAGCGCTTTCATTGGAAAACTCAGCGTCCTGCGTGATACCCTCACCATCCGCTGCACCGGCCTGCTGCGGGGCGAGGGGCGCATTGAGTTCCTCACCGACGATATGGCCCGTGCCGTTGACGGCGCCGACTACATCGCCGTCGTCACCCCCTCCACCGCTCACCGTGCCGTGGCGGAAAAGCTGCGTGGCCTGGTGGGGAAGGACCAGCCTATCCTCATCTATCCCGGCGGCTTCGGTGCGCTGGAGTTCCGGGCGGTGCTGGGCGAGGACTGCCCCGTCATCGTTCAGACCAATAACCTGCCCTACGACACCCGCCTTGACGGGCCTGCCAGCATTTACTGCACCGGCATGAGCCCTGTCAGCGTGGCCCTCTTCCCGGCAGATGCCGACCGCACGGTGCTGGAAGATGTGATGGACATCTCCCCCTACGAGCGTGTCTATGAGGATGTGCTGGAAAGCGACCTGTCGCTGGTGAACCCTTCTGTGCATTCCGGTCCCTGCCTCATCAATATCGGCGCCATCGAGCAGCAGGCCCTGCGGGGACGATTCTGCATGTACGAGCATTTCACCTTCGGCGCCGCCAAGATCGACTGGGCCATCGACGCCGAGCGCAAGGCCGTGGGTGCCGCCTTTGGCTATCGTCTCACGCCCCTGGAAGACTTCTGCGAGCCCAAGGGCGAGCTTCGCTGGCAGGATATCTACCAGAAGATGCACGGCGCCCCGGAGCTGACGCCCATCACCGGCCCGGACAGCATCTGGAACCGCTACCTCACCGAGGACTGCCCCAACGGTCTCGTGCCGTGGAGCGAGCTGGGCAAGCTCTGCGGCGTGCCTACCCCCACCATGGACGCCGTCATCAGTATCTATTCTCTGGTCCACGAGCGGGATTGGCGGGGCATCGGCATCGACCTCCAGCGCCTTGGCCTTGCCGGTATGACGGTGGAGGAGATCCGGGCGTATCTCAAAACGGGCGTGAAGTAAGAAAGCAGAAACAATAAAGGAGCGCACCTAAAGCGGGTGCGCTCCTTTATGCTTCGTCCTCATCCTCTGCATCCAGATAGATCTCCTCGCTGTCGATCTGCGCCTGACGCAGAATTTCCGCCGCTGCACCGAAATTCTGCTGTTCCAACGCTGCCAGTGCATCGGTGATGCTGTTGAACAGGCGATAGTACATCTTCTTGTACATCGAATCACCTCCCTGCTTCCAATATACCATATTGTGGACATGCCCACAATATGGTTTTCGCATGTTTTTTCATATAATGAAAACAACGAAATGCGGGGGAGGTGTGGCCGTTGTTTGATTACAGTCCTTTGTGGGCGACCATGAAGCAAAAGGGCGTGACGCAGTATCAGCTCTTAAAGGGCGGCGTGGACAATAAGACGCTGGACTCTTTGAAGAAGAATAAGAATATCACCATGGTCACACTGGAAAAACTGTGCCGCATCGTTGGCTGTACCCCTAACGAGGTTGTTCGTTTTGTGGAAAGGTCATCAGACGAGGTCTGATGACCTTTTTATGTTTCGATCCCTATGTCGACCATCACCGTAGGGCGGGGGCTTGCCCCCGCCGATTGCCGCCCGCCATCACCGGACCGTCGGGGACGCCGGTCCCTACGCCTTCTCCCGACCGCCACCGTAGGGGAGGGGCTCTGTCCCCTCCCGCACGTCCTCATCCGGGCCGATAAGGATATCGGCCCCTACGGGTTCTATCGCCAGGTGCCGTAGGGACCGGCCTCCGGACGGTCTGCTGAGGATACTGCAATCGGTGTGCTGGGGTCGGCACACCCTACAAAACCGCCCGCCGCCCCCGCACCCCCACACCCACGCCCCCCAAAAAACCACCCTCGCCGTCTATTTGGCAAGTTTACGTAACAACAATTATCCGCAACCAACCGCCGAAGAACGAATAAAAGGAGCGCACCTAAAGCGGGTGCGCTCCTTTATGCTTCGTCCTCGTCCTCTGCGTCCAGATAGATCTCCTCGCTGTCGATCTGCGCCTGACGCAGAATTTCCGCCGTTGCACCGAAATTCTGCTGTTCCAACGCTGCCAGTGCATCGGTGATGCTGTTGAACAGGCGATAGTACATCTTCTTGTAAATTTCCATTTCTGCCACCTCATAAAACTTCATCTTTAGAAGTAGGTTATCACGGAATTTGCATAAAATCAATAGTAACTTTCATCTTTAGAAGGGGAGAGCAAGATGAAGATCTATTGGTCCGGTGACAGAAAGAACATCATCGGTGAAAAGGTGCGTTTTTTGCGTAAGCAGAAAGGAATGACCCAGCGGGCGCTGGCGGAAAAGCTGCAGCTGGCGGGCTTTGACGTGACAGACCTGACCATCCTGCGCATCGAAAGCGGCGACCGCTTTGTGCCGGACTACGAGGTGAAGGCGCTGGCCAAAGCGCTGGATATCAGCTGCGAAGAACTGCTGCGTGACGAATAAAACGTAGGGGCGGGGATTACCCGCCCGCCTATCATCGAACAAAAAAAGAGAAGCCGTGCGGCTTCTCTTTTTTTATGACTTTTTTCCTCAGCTCAGGGTCTTGACCCACTGGGCGTACTTGGCGATGTTGGCGTCACGCTCAGCGGCGTCGGCACCCTTGGTCAGCACGTAGACCTTGATCTTGGGCTCGGTGCCGGAGGGACGGACCAGGATCACGGTGCCGTCACTGAGCTCGAAGCGCAGCACGTTGGAGCCGGAGAGCTCCATGGTGCTCTTCTCGCCGGTCTTGCAGCACAGGACGGAGCCGTCCTTGTAGTCCTTGCGGACCACCACATCCACGCCGGCGATCTGGGCGGGGGGATTCTCACGCAGCTCCTTCATCAGGGCGGCCATCTTCTCCAGACCGTCCAGGCCCGGCATCACCAGGTTGTGGGTCTGCTCGCCGAACCAGCCGTACTTCTCGTACAGGCTCTGCAGAGCGTCATACAGGGTCATGCCCTGGGTGGCATACCAGGCGGCCATCTCGGTGATGATGAGGGAAGCGGTGACGGCGTCCTTGTCCCGGACGTAGTCGCCCAGCATGTAGCCGTAGGACTCCTCGTAGCTCATGATGACCTTGCCCTCGCCGCTCTCTTCCAGAGCGTTCTTCTTCTCGGCCATGAACTTGAAGCCGGTGAAGGTGTCGTAGCAGGTCACGCCGTTGCTCTCAGCCACCTTGCGGGCCATCTCGGTGGTGACGATGGTCTTGAGGACCACGGGCTTTTCGGGCATGGTGCCGGCACGCTTCATAGCGCCGATCACGTAGTCCACCAGCAGCACGCCGGTCTGGTTGCCGGTGACGGGGATGAAGCTGCCGTCCTTGGCACGGACCATGATGCCCACACGGTCACTGTCGGGGTCGGTGCCCACGATGAAGTCGGCGCCGTGCTTGTTGGCCAGATCCACGGCCAGATAGAAGCCCTCGGGGTTCTCGGGGTTGGGGGAGGCCACGGTGGGGAAATCGCCGTCGATGACCATCTGCTCTTCCACGCAGTGCAGATGCTTCACGCCCAGCTCACGCAGTGCCTCGGGCACCAGCTTGTGGCCGCAGCCGTGGAAGGGGGTGAACACCACTTCGAACTGGTCGGCGACCTGAGCCATGGACTCCCGGTCGTTGATCATGGCCACCACGTTGGCCATGAAGCGGCGGTCGGTCTCGTCGCCCAGGATCTCGATGAGGCCCTGTGCCACGGCCTCGTCAAAGTCCATGGTCTTGATGTCGGCGAAAATGTCGATCTTGCTCAGACGTTCCGCCACGGCGTCGGCGTGCTGGGGAGGCAGCTGTGCGCCGTCGGCCCAGTAGACCTTGTAGCCGTTGTACTCCTTGGGGTTGTGGCTGGCGGTGACGTTGATGCCGGCCTGGCAGTTGTACTCCCGGACGGCGAAGCTCAGCTCGGGGGTGGGACGCAGGCTCTCGAACAGGCGCACGTGGATGCCGTTGGCGGCGCAGACACGGGCGGCCTCACGGGCAAAGAGGTCGGAGTTGTTGCGGCAGTCCATGCAGATGGCAACGCCACGCTGCTTGGCTTCCTCGCCCTCGGCGGCGATGATCTCGGCAAAGCCCTGGGTGGCCCAGCGGATCACGTACACGTTCATCTGGTGCAGGCCCATCTTCATGGTGCCGCGCAGACCGGCCGTACCGAACTCCAGAGGACCGTAGAACCGGCTCTCGATCTCCTTGGGGTCATTCTTGATGGCCTCCAGCTCTGCCACTTCCTCGGCAGTCAGCACGCCGCTTTTGAGCCACTTTTCGTATTCCTTCATGTAAGACATATCAAAAAAACTCCTTTCGGTTTTGTTAAACGGATTTATGATTCTTCTTCCACATCGGCCTCCAGCAGGGCGGCAGCCTCCTCGGCCATGCTCTCCGGGACATAGAGCCCCGCACCGAACACGGAGAAGCCGCTGACCACCTTACCGGCAGCGCCGTCGTTTTCCTGGTATTTGAAACAGGGGATGTTGTATGCTGCCAGCAGGGAGATGGTCATCTCCGCCCCGGCGGTGTTGTCTGCCGCACGGCACAGCAGCACGGCCTTTTCCTTGGTGCCGTCGGCCCTGACAGGCCATGCCGGCCCGGCTGCGCCTCTGGCCCAGAAGCTGTTGTCCATAGGGGATGCCTCCTTACTTATCACTCGTCACTTATGATACCGGGTGCCCTGCTGGATCTGGTAGGCCCGGTAGATCTGCTCTAAAAGCATGATGCGTGCCATGTGGTGGGGGAAGGTCATGGGCGACATGGAAAGCCGCCAGTCGGCCTGCCGCTTCAAGTCCTCGTCGAGACCCACGCTGCCGCCGATGAGGAAGGTGACCTGGGTCTTGCCCGCCACGGCGAAGTCCGTCATGCGGCGAGACAGCTCCTCACTGGAGCAGGTTTTGCCCTCGATGCACATGGCCACCACGGCGCCGCCCTTGGGCAGCTTTTCCCGGATAGCTGCGGCCTCTGCCGCCAGCGCCTTCTGCTTTTCGGCAGGGGAGGGATCCTCGGAGAGTCGGCTCTCCGGCAGCTCGATGATCTCGCATTTGCAGTGCCGCTGCAGCCGCTTGAGGTACTCGGCGGCGGCCTCGGTGTAGAATTTCTCTTTCAGCTTGCCCACGCACAGAACGGTCACTTTCTGCATGGCGAAACCTCCACTTCGTAGCAGCGGCTCAGCTCGCTGCGGGGTGCCACCGTCACGGCGGCAGTAAGACCGTGGGCCTCCAGCGTCCGCTGTACGGCGTGCAGGGCCATGGCGGGGGTGTTGTTCTCCCGGCTCAGGTGGGCCAGCACGATCTCCTTCGTGCCCCGGCGGGCCATTTCGGCGGCGAACCGTGCCGCATCGTCGTTGCTCAGGTGGCCCCGGGGTCCTGCGATGCGCTCCTTGAGATAGTAGGGATAGGGCCCGGAGCGCAGGGCCTCGATGTCGTGGTTGCTCTCCAGCACCAGAAGATCCACGCCGCACAGAGCGTCGTAGGCCTCGTCGGTGACGTAGCCGGTGTCGGTGAGGACGCCGATGCTGCCCGTCTCTGTGTCCAGCCGATAGTCCATGCTGCCCCAGGCGTCGTGGGCGGTGGGGAAGGGCGTCACGGTGATGCCGCCCAGCGAGAAAGCCTCACCGGGCCGCACGATGCGCATCCGGTACTGGGCCATGCCGCACTTCTCGCACACCTGGGCCGCCGTACCGGCGGAGGCGAACAGGGGCGTTTCGTGGTGCTTGCACAGAATGTTCAAAGCGGCGGTGTGGTCGTGGTGGGCATGGGTCAGCAAAATGCCGTCCATGTCGGCCATCTGCAGGCCCAGCGCCGCCAGCGCCGTGGTGATGCGGCGGGTGGAGATGCCTGCGTCCACTAAAATATGGGTGTCGCCGCAGCTGATGAGCAGGCAGTTGCCCTCCGAGCCGCTGGCGATGGTGTGTAGGGTCATCAATGGTGTTTACCTCTTGTTTGTACAGTAAAAAAGCAGCGTCCATGCGGAAAACCGGATGAACGCTGCGTAAAAGTTATGCCAAAAGGGAGCGGCATAAAGATACCGTCGTTCCGGCTGTGTGCAGCGGCGGCCCTCAGCCCACGCTTTCGGGGGGCAGAGGCTCGTCGGGGATATGCACGATGGAGATGTCTGCGCCAACGGAGCGCAGCTTGTTGATGATGTCCTCGTAGCCGCGTTCGATGAACTGCACCTGACTGATCTGGGTGGTGCCCTCGGCAGCCAGACCGGCCACCACCATGGCAGCACCGGCCCGCAGGTCGCAGGCCTGCACGTGCGCACCGTGGAACTTTTCCACGCCGTCGATGGTGGCACGGCGGTCATCCACCTCCACCTGTGCGCCCAGCTTCTTCAGCTCGTCGATGTAGCGGAAGCGGTTGCTCCACACCGCCTCGGTGACGGTGCTGCGGCCCTGTGCCAGCGCCAGCACGGCGGCGATCTGGGGCTGCATGTCGGTGGGGAAACCGGGGTAGGGCTGGGTCTTGACGTTGGTGGGACGCAGCGCACCGGTGCGGCGCACCAGCAGCGTGTCGTCCATCTCTTCCACGTATACGCCCATCTCCATCAGCTTGACGGAGATGCAGTCCATGTGCTTGGGGATCACGTTCTTGATCAGCAGCTGGCCGCCGGTGGCAGCCACAGCCGTCATGTAGGTACCGGCCTCGATCTGGTCGGGGATGATGCAGTAGGTGCCGCCGGTCAGACGGTCCACGCCCCGGATCTTGATGGTGTCGGTACCGGCGCCCTTGATGTCGGCGCCCATGGAGTTGAGGAAGTTGGCCAGGTCCACGATGTGGGGTTCCTTGGCGCAGTTTTCGATAACGGTGGTGCCCTTGGCCATGGCGGCAGCCATCATCACGTTCATGGTGGCGCCCACGCTGACCACGTCCAGATAGATGTTGGCGCCGGCCAGACGGCGGTTGGGACCGATGGCCTGTGCGTGCACGCACTCGTCCTCGTCCACGGCAGCGCCCAGGGCCTTGAAGCCCTTGACATGCTGGTCGATGGGCCGCACGCCGAAGTTGCAGCCGCCGGGCATGGCCACGGTGGCCTCACCGAAACGGCCCAGCAGTGCGCCGATCAGGTAGTAGGAAGCACGGATCTTGCACACCAGAGGATCCACCGCCTCGGTGCTGGTGATGCTGCGGCTGTCGATCTCCACCGTGTGGTCGTCGATCTCGGTGACCTTGGCACCCAGGCCGGCCAGAATGGTGTACAGCAGCGTCACGTCGCTGATCTGGGGAATATTCTCAATACGGCACACACCGTCCACCATCAGTGCGGCGGGGATGATGGCCACAGCGGCGTTTTTGGCACCGCTGATGGTGACCTCGCCGAACAAAGGCTGGCCACCGTTGATAATATACTGATACAAATTAGGCACCCTCTCTTAGGTTGTCGATACAGCGGTTATAACATACCCGCCTTGTGAAAGCTTCATACCGCTGCGCCGGGGAAGGGATGCAGAAAAGAAAAAAGCACCGTTCAGGCGGTATTTATACGAGAAAAAGGCCCGTAAAGGGCACAACAAATACCGCCGCCCACTGCTGCGGGAAGCGAAATATAGTTTTATACACCATCAGTATACCATAAAATTTCAAAAAATCAATGGAAACCTGTAAGCGCTGCCATTTTTGTCGAAAAAAGGGGAGAGAAGCGCTCTGCCGCACGTTTCGCTGTGCGACTTCAGGTTGCGCCCCTGGGGCGCCGATGCAACTTCAGGTTGGTGGACGGCCTGCTGGCAAAGGCGTAAAATCATTCCAAGGTCACACGTCGTGCCATCGATCCACAGCGCCGCCCTGCTCCCGCTCGCACCTGCCGTGCCCCTGCTGAGCGCAGCAAAATGATGCCACGCAAAAAACTTCTTACAAAATGTCATATATACTTGACAAAATGACGGGCGTGTGATACCATCGCCTCAAGAAGAAAACAAGGAGGAATTTCAAATGGACGGAAAATCTATGGCGTGGTATATCGGTTTTGCGGTGGGTATTCTGGCAGTGGCCGTCGTCTGTATGGTCGTGCGGGCGGTGCAGAAGCGCCGGGGCGTGCAGCCCGGCGACTACGACGAGCGCCAGCAGGTGCAGCGGGGTGTTGCCGCCCAGCGGGCCTTTGTGACGCTGCTGTTGCTGCTGTGCGTTAACGGCATCGTCTCCGGCGCGCTGGATGTCCATTGGGCCAAGCCCGGTGTGGACAGCTTTTTGTGCATGTTCGCCTCCGTGGCGGTGTTCGTGGTGGAGTGCATCCGCCGGGACGCCTACTTCACCGTGAAGCAGACGCCCCGCAGCGGCATCGCCATCTTCACCGTGGTGACCCTGTGCCAGGTACCCGCCACCATCATGCACGCCGTGGACGGCGACTTTGTCCATAACGGTCAGCTGACGCTGTCGGTGATCAATCCGGCCTGCATGGTGCTCTTCGCCATCGTGCTGGTGGCCATCCTCATCAAGCGCCATGAGGACCGGCAGGAGGACGAGGAATGAAAAATCTCAAGCTGAAGGCAGCCCGGGCCGGCCGTGACATGAGCCAGCAGCAGCTGGCCGAGGCGGTAGGCGTCAGCCGCCAGACCATCAACGCCATCGAGAAGGGGGACTATAACCCCACCATCAAGCTGTGCCTTGCCATCTGCCGCACCCTTGGCTGCACGCTGGATGAACTGTTCTGGACCGAGGAGGAATAAACCATGAGTCTTGTTGTTTCCCATTTGAAGAAAAGCTACGGCAAAAAAGTGGTGGTGGAGGACCTCAGCTTCACCATGGAACGCCCCGGCGTCTACGCCCTGCTGGGTACCAACGGCGCCGGTAAAACCACCAGCATCCGCATGATGCTCAATATGCTCAGCCGTGACGGCGGCGAGGTGCTGTGGAACGGCAAGCCGCTGGATACCGCCACCTGCAACGTGGGCTATCTGGCCG
The DNA here is from genome assembly GCA_017415775.1 of Oscillospiraceae bacterium. Lineage (GTDB taxonomy): Bacteria > Bacillota > Clostridia > Oscillospirales > Oscillospiraceae > Vescimonas. Next base: position 8,043 of record JAFQFC010000024.1, on the reverse strand, counting down.
AGGAGCGTGGCCTCTATCCCAAGTACGAGCTGATGGATCAGCTGCTGTACTTTGCTGCCCTCCGGGGCGTGAAGGGTGCCGAGGCGGAGCGCCGCATCCGGGATTGGGCCCGCCGTCTGGAGGTGGAGGAGTATCTCTACCCCAACGCCCCCAAGCCCAACCACGAAGCCGCCCTCATGGGCCAAAAGCGCCGCACGCCTGCGCTGGGCGGCGTGAAAAAGCAGAAGCCCCTGAAGGCCGATCAGTTCAGCAAGGGCAATCAGCAGAAGATCCAGCTCATCGCCGCCCTGATCTCCGACCCGGAGCTGCTGATCCTGGACGAGCCCCTCTCCGGTCTGGACCCGGTGAATACGGATCTTTTCAAGTCCATCATCCGTGAGGAGATCGACCGGGGCAAGTATCTCATCATGTCCAGCCACCAGATGGCCACGGTGGAGGAATTCTGCACCGACATCACCATTCTGGACCGCTCCAAAACGGTGCTGCAGGGCCATCTCAACGACATCAAGAAAAGCCGCGGCCGGGTGAACCTGTCGCTGAAGACGGAGCAGGACATTACCGGCTATCTCACGGCGCTGGGTGTGGAGCTGCTCAGCCGCAAGGAAAACGAGTACCGCCTGCGTGTCAGCGGTGAGCAGCAGGCCAACGAGCTGCTGTCGGCCCTCATCGCCGGCGGCGTCACCATCGTGACCTTCGACCTGCGGGAACCCAGCCTCCACGAGATCTTCGTGGAAACGGTAGGGAGGGACGACAATGAAACTGCGTGAGGCTCTGGCCGGGACGGGGCAGGTCTTTACCTTCACCCTGCGCCAGTTCCTGCGCAATCGTGCCAATAACATCACTCTGGCCATCATGGTGCTGGCGGTGCTGGCCAGTATGCCGGTGCTGACTTACGTGCAGGGCGGCGAGGCCCAGACCGAAGATCTGCCCGGCGCCGCCGTGACCCATGTGGCGCTGGATAACCAAACCGATCTGCCCCTGTCCGCCGCCGCTCTGGCGCAGGACAGCTACTGGCGCGGCGTCACTCTTACCGACGGTCCCGCCGCCGGTGCCGACGCCGTGGCCACCGTCACCGCCACCGACGGCGAATATCACATCACCCTTACCGGCGAGGCCGGGGAGGAGGATATGGACTACCTGCGCTGGTGCGTCGTTTCGCTGGTGGAGGAGGCCCGCATCGCTGCCGCCGGCGTCACCAACCAGCAGCTGGATGTGCTGTGGAGCGACTATACCGTGGTGCTGCCCGGCCTGACGGACGAAGCTCCGCTGCCGGAGGATGTCTATATCGAATCGGACGATGACTTTATGGACGGCTTCTGGGTCCAGTACGGCTACGCCATCGCTGTGATGATGCTGTGCCTCATGTCGGCTTCTTACGTCATCCGTGCCGTCATTGAGGAGAAGGGCTCCAAGCTCATCGAGCTGCTGCTTCTCAGCGTGGAGCCGCTGGCTCTGCTGATGGGCAAGATCTTCGCCGCCATGGTCTATGTGCTGGGCCTGCTGGCGCTGATGATCGCCGGCTGGGCCGGATCGCTGGTCATCACCGCCACCATTTTCAGCAGCGGCAGCGTGAAGAATATCATCGACGCCATTCGATCGGTGCTGCCTGCGGTGCAGACCGACCCGGCGCACCTGCTGCTTTACGCCGTGGTGCTGGTGGTGTCGCTGCTGCTGGGCTATCTTACCATGAGCTTTATCGGCGGCCTGTCCGGCGCCTGCTGCACCTCCATGGAGGAGGCGGGCTCTGCCAGCAGCACCGTGACTCTCATCACCATGGTGGGCTACCTCGCCGCCTGCGTGGTGTCCGCCATTCCGGGCAGCGGCGTGGCACATTTCAGCGCCCTGTGCCCGGTGCTGAGTATGTTCTGCGCTCCGGTGCAGTATGTGCAGGGCAACGTGGGCCTGTGGGTGCTGCTGGTGTCCTGGGTCATCCAGGCAGCACTGGTGGCGGGCCTTGCCTGGCTCAGCGCCCGGGTCTATGCAGACCTCATTATCTATCGGGGCAGCCGGGTGAAGTGGAAACAGCTGTTTTCCATGGCCCGGAGCAGAAAGGAGGCGGCACGATGAAACTACGGAAAGGCCTGGGCCGCATCTTTGCCTTCACCTTCCGCCAGCAGACCTGCAGCGGCGGCTATCGCCGTCTGACGGCGGTTCTGGCGGCGCTGTGCTTCCTTGTCCCCGCCATCGTGCTGGGCGTCATGGCCGCCCGTGCCGGGAACGAACCCGCCGCTGTGCCGGAATATATCCCGGAGGATCTCTGGGAGCTGCCTGTCTGCCATGCCGACAGCGTGCTGATCCATGACGAGACGGAGGCTCCCATCACCGATTGGTCCTTCCTGCAGGCCCTCCATCCGGAGAGCTGGGCGGTGACCTATACCGCCGACGAGGCGGAGGAACGCACCATCGTTGTGACCCTGCGCCGCACCGGCGGCACATACGAGGCCCATGTGTCCCTTCCTGAGGACACTTCCCTGACGCAGGAAGACCTCTCTGCCTATGAGCTGTTCCTGTGGGAGAATTTCCCCGCCATTCTGGCGGTGAAGTCCGGCCTGACGCCGGACCAGCTGGCCGCTGTCTATAGCGACGTAAGCGTCACCATGCCCTATGTCCCCGAGACGCCGCCGACCGACCCCCAGGCCGAGGCAAAAGAGGTGCTGGGTATGATCCTGCCCTATCTGGGCGTGATGGTCATGTATTTCCTGGTCCTTTTCTATGGTCAGGGCGTGGCCAACAGCGTCATTCTGGAAAAAACCAGTAAGCTGATGGACTTCTTCCTGGTGACGGTGGAACCGGCGGCCATGGTGCTGGGCAAGGTGCTGGCCATGGCGGCGGCAGGTCTGCTGCAGCTTTGCATCTGGCTGGCGTCTCTGGCCGGCGGCTTTGCCGCCGGCGCATGGCTGTGCCGCACACTGGCCCCGGAGACGCAGTTCGGTATCCTGCAGTTCTTTGCGTCCCTGCGGCTGTTCGAGGGCGTGTTCTCTCTGGGCAGCATGGCGCTGGCGCTGGGGATCCTGCTGGGTGGCTTCCTGCTGTACTGCGCTCTTGCCGGTGTGGGCGGCGCTCTGGCCGGTAAGGCCGAGGATCTGAGCAGCACCAATGTCCTCTTCTCCCTGACGCTGGTGGCCAGCTTCCTCATCTGCCTGCTGGGCGGCAGCGGCGAGGAAATGATCTCCAACGCTGCGTGGCTGGATTTCGTCCCCTTCACCGCCATTCTGGTGACGCCCACCCGTGTGCTGCTGGGCGACGTGAGTCTCGCCATGGCTGCCGTGAGCCTGCTGATCGTGCTTTTGACGGCAGCGGCTTTGTGCCTGCTGGCCGGTAAGCTTTACCGCATGATGAGCCTTTATAAGGGCAATCCCCCCTCGCCCAAGAAGATTCTGACCATGCTGAAAGAGAGCAAATAAACGACAAAAAGGACCGCTTCCTTCCGGAAACGGTCCTTTTTCTATCGTTTTTGCACCTTGCGGGCGATCCATGCGATCAGTAACGCTATACCGCAGCGGTAGGTGATGAAGGATGCGGGGAGCAGATAGTCCGTGGCGGTAAATACGGGATCCAGCAGGGAAAAGGGGAAGGTGACCACCACGGTGACCGCCGCCACAAGTCCCAGAAGCACCAGCTTCTGCCGCCAAGGCAGCGCCGTCCGCTGCCGAACCTCCCACAGCACCAGCACGATCAGTACTGCGAAAAAAGCCACATAGCCGGCTGCTTCCACGGCGTTGGCGGCATCGGACAGGGCAAAGTGCTTTTCCGTGATTTCCAGCCGCTGGCCTTCCGGCAGAGTACCGGCATTGTACAGGGGATAGAGCCGCTGGTTGACCACCATGATGACCGAGCGGACCAGCGGGGGAAGTCCCGCTGTTCCCAATACCAGCCCCCACAGCCATCGGGGCAGCTTTACCGGCTCGCCCTCGCCCTCCAGCAGCACCTCCAGCTCCACGCCAAAGACCTCCGCCAGACGGCGGCAGGTGTCGATGTCCGGCACGGTGCGGCCCGATTCGTAGTGGCCCACCGCCTGCCGTGTCAGGTGCAGCCGCTGCGCCAGCTCCTCCTGCGTCCAGCCCCGGGCCAGGCGCAGCACTCTGATGTTTTCTCCAATGCTTGTCATGGACGGCACCTCCTTGCTTTTCTTACCCAAAGTGTATGGGCTTCCCCGGAAAAAGTCAAGCAACAGGTGGTAGCATGGGCAGAAACGGCATCCCCAATGGCGCGCCCGTGGATGTAGGGCGTGCCGACCCCGGCACGCCGCAAAACCGAACCCCCACCAACTCCAACGCCACCCTCACCAACTCCGAATAAATTTTCTCCGCCCTATCTCGCAGATTTACATAACAACAATTATCCGCAACCTACACACGCAGCCGCACAAAAAAGGACCGCTTCCTCACGGAAACGGTCCTTTTTCTGTCAAATGACGGGTTATTCCTCCACGTAGCTCACGTGCAGCAGGTGATGCTTTTCGTGCTCGCTCATGCTGTTCAGCAGGCTGACGGCGCCGGGATTGTACTCGGCACGCTTGAAGGGCGCAGACTTGTCGGCCTGATACAGACCGTCACGGCGCTGATCCTTCACAGCCTTGCGGCCGTAGGGCTGGCCTGCGCCGCCCACGCAGCCGCCCACGCAGGTCATGACCTCGATCAGGTGATAGAAGGCCTTGCCTTCCTCGATCTCACGGATCAGGTTCTGGGCGTTGATCAGGCCATGGACGATGGCGATCTTCACTTCCAGCTCGCCCACCTGCAGGGTGCATTCACGGACAGCCTCGTTGCCCCGCAGGGGAGAGAACTCCAGGGTGCGCAGGGTGTTCTTGGACTTGTCGGGCAGGCAGTGGCGGGCCACAGCTTCGGCCACGCCGCCGGTGGTGCCGTAGATCATGGCAGAGCCGGAACCCAGACCGAAGGGCAGGTCGGGGGACTCGTACTCCAGCTCGCCCAGCTGGATGCCGGACTCCTTGATCATGTCGATGACTTCCTGGGTGGTCAGCACCAGATCCACGTCGGGCTTGCCCTCGGCGTTCTTGAACTGGGGCCGTGCAGCCTCCATCTTCTTGGCGGTGCAGGGCATGATGGCGATGTGGAAGGTGGTCTTGCCGTCCTCGGCATCCTTGGCGGCATACTTGTCCTTCACCAGAGCGCCGAACATCTCCATGGGGGACTTGCAGGAGGAGATATTTTTCAGGTACTTGGGATTGCACTTCTCCAGATACTTGACCCAGGCGGGGCAGCAGGAGGTGAACATGGGGAAGGGACCGCCGTTCTTCACACGCTCCAGGAATTCGTTGGATTCCTCGATGGTGGTCAGGTCGGCACCGAAGATGGTGTCGTACACCTCGTCCACGCCCATCAGCTTCAGAGCGCTGACCATCTGGTAGAGCACATTCTGACCGTTGCCCATGCCGAAGGCTTCGCCCAGTGCCACACGCACGGCCGGAGCGATCTGCACCACCACACGCTTGTTGGGATCGTGGATGGCACGCCAGGCAGGACCGATCTGGTTATACACGGTGATGGCGCCGGTGGGGCACACGGCAGAGCACTGACCGCAGCTGATGCAGTTGGTCTCGCTGAGCTTACGGCCGAAGGCGGGGGTCACCTGCATGTTGTAGCCGCGCTTGGCAAAGTCGATGATGCCCATGCCGATGCTCTCCTCGCAGACACGGACGCAGTCGCCGCAGAGGATGCACTTGCTGGGATCACGGACCACAGCGGGGGAGGAGTCGTCGAATGCGGCGATCTCACGGTTGTCCTGGAAACGGACACGGCGCACGCCGAACTGGAGGGCCAGCTCCTGCAGATGGCACTGTCCGCTCTTTTCGCAGATGGCGCAGTTGCAGTTATGGGAAGCCAGCATCAGCTCCAGGATCATGCGGCGATGCTTCAGCAGCCGTGCGGTGTTGGTGCGGATCTTCAGACCGTCACGGGGCTGCATGGAGCAGGAAGAGTCGATCTTACCCCGCTCGTCCTCCACCACGCACATACGGCAGGCGCCGTACACGGACAGGTCGGAGTAATAGCAGAAAGTAGGCATCTCGATGCCGGCCTTGCGGATCACAGTCAGGACGTTGGGCTCGCCGTCGAAGGGGACCCGCTGTCCGTCGATGTACATAATTCCTTTTGCCATGTTCCTTACTCCTCTCTGATGGCGCCGAAGGGGCAGGTACCCCAACAGGCGCCGCACTTGACGCACTTGGTGGTGTCGATGGTATGGGGCATGCGGATCTGACCCTCAATGGCCTCCATGGGGCACTGATTCTTGCACTTGCCGCAGCCACGGCACAGCTCGGGATCGATCTGCAGCTCCTTCTTACGGCCGTTGCAGTGGGGGCAGTGCTTATCCACCACATGGGCCAGATATTCGTGACGGAAATGCTTCAGGGTGCTCTGGACGGGCTTGCAGGCGCTCTGGCCCAGACCGCACAGGGCAGTCTCGGTGATGGTGGCGCTCAGCTCTTCCAGCATATCCAGGTCTTCCAACGTGCCTTCGTTGGCCACGATCTTCTCCAGGATCTCCAGCATGCGGCGGGTACCCTCACGGCAGGGCACGCACTTACCGCAGGACTCGTTCTGGGTGAAGTGCATGAAGAAGCGTGCCACTTCCACCATGCAGGTGTCCTCGTCCATGACCACCAGACCGCCGGAGCCGATCATGGCGCCCAGCTTCTTCAGGGAGTCGTAGTCCAGACCCATGTCCAGATGCTCTTCGGTCAGGCAGCCGCCGCTAGGACCGCCGATCTGCACGGCCTTGAACTTCTTGCCGTCCTTGATGCCGCCGCCGATGTCGAAGATGACTTCCCGCAGGGTGGTGCCCATGGGCACCTCGATGAGGCCGGTGTTGACCACGTTGCCCGTCAGGGCGAACACCTTGGTGCCGGAGCTCTTCTCGGTGCCGATGGAAGCGAACCACTCGGCGCCGTTGGTGATGATCAAAGGCACATTGGCATAGGTTTCCACATTGTTCAGTACGGTGGGACGGGCCCACAGACCCTTGTCCACGGTGCGGGGAGGCTTGACACGGGGCATGCCTCGCTTGCCTTCGATGGAGGCGGTCAGAGCGCTGCCCTCGCCGCAGACGAAGGCGCCGGCGCCACGGTTGATGTGCATATGGAAGCTGTGACCGCTGCCCATGATATCCTCGCCCAGGAAGCCGGCCTCCTCGGCCTTGGCAATGGCCATCTTCAGACGCTCCACGGCCAGAGGATACTCGGCGCGGACGTAGATGTAACCCTCGGTAGCGCCGGTAGCCACACCGGCGATGATCATACCTTCAATGACGCTGTGGGGGCTGCCCTCCATGATGCCCTGGTCCATGAAGGCGCCGGGGTCACCCTCGTCACCGTTGCAGACCACGTACTTCACGTCAGCCACATTCTTGCGCACGCTTTCCCACTTGCGGCCGGTGGGGAAACCGCCGCCGCCACGGCCACGCAGACCGGAGTCGATGATCTCCTGGCAGATCTGCACGTCGGTCATTTCAAACAGGGCCTTCTCCAGAGCGGAATAGCCGCCCATGGCCACGTATTCCCACATATCCTCGGCATCGGTGAGGCCGCTGTTGCGCAGCACCACCCGGTACTGGTTTTTGCAGAAGGGGATCTGATCCCGGTTGAGGCAGGTCTTTTCGCCGGCGGTGTACAGCAGCCGGTCGATGATCTCGCCGCCGATGATGGACTTCTCGATGATCTCGTCGCAGTCCTCCACCTTCACGTGGGTATACAGCACATTCAGCGGCTGGATGCTCACCAGGGGACCGATCTCGCAGAAGCCGTGGCAGCCGCTCTTTTTCAGGTGGAAGCCGGTGTCGTCGTCATCCGTCTCGTGCTTGAGATCCACGCTGATCTCGATGCCGCGGCGAGCGCACTCTTCCTTGAGGTATTCGTATACTTTCATGGCGCCGCTGGCGATGCAGGCGGTACCGCCGCAGACCAATACCTGACGGCGCTGGCGGAACAGCAGTTCCTTGGCTTCGGCCCGCAGGTCCTGGAAGTCACCTCTGGTCATTTTAGGCATTTTCGAACTCCTCCTTCCGCTTCAGCTTCTCGATCAG